>NZ_JBFBAZ010000076.1:0-37823 GCF_040682475.1 Hamadaea sp. NPDC051192 | reverse complement strand
AGCTTGGTCCACTCCACCGCTTCCCGGTGCCGCATCGACAGCAGATAGGTCAGCCAGTTCGCCGTCCCGGTCGCACCCGCGTTATACGGGATCTCGCGACTGTCCGCCGCCCCGATCAACGTCAGCAGACGGCCAGACAACCGCTGGATCGCCACATGAACACGGCGGACTTCGCCGGTGATCTCGGCGTCCGAAAGTGTCCACAGGGGACCGGCGACCAACTCGGCGACATCCGCCTCCACCTGCGCCAACACCCCGTCCACGGAATCAACATTAGGACGTAGGTACGACATCTTCCAGAGGGTCAAGGTCACGAAAAAGTGCCACAACTAAGTCCACAAACGACAGTCGTCATCGTGCACCTACTCCTGACACACAGCGTCGGGAGTCAGTCGACGAGGCGTGACTCGAGGAGGGTCAGGCGGCCCAGATTGTGCGATTCTGTCCCCATCTGCCAGGTGTCCTGCCACTTCCCCACTCGACCCTCGTCGGCGAAGGAGAGCCAGACGACCTGCACCGCCTGCGCCACATCGGTGACATCCTGCTGGAGGGTCGAGGTCAGCGGGTCCTCGCCGGGAGCCAGCCGGGCCACGTTGTCGGTGATGACGTCGCCGTCGGCGAGCGTCCAGACGATGGTCACGTCGATCGCGGCGTACGCGGTGCAAGTGACGGTGCCGGTCAGGGCGCCGTCGACGGCCGAGAGGGACGGTTCGAGGTTCGGGCGTACGGCTCGGACCATGGCTTCCTGCGCCCGTTGGGCGGAAGCGTTGCTGGCCGCGGCCGCGCGGAGCGAGCCGAACGCGGCCACGGCCGCGAACACCCCGGCGGCCACCGTGCCCGCCGCCGACATGGCGCCGATCAGGGCGGTGTCGTTGCGTACGGCGATGAACGCTCCGAAGAGCACGACCAGGCCGACGGCGACCAACACCGAGAGCAGCCATTTGTTCCGAACCATGATCGGCAGGTTATCCGACGTCGCCTCGGGTGGCTTCCCACCAGGCCCGGCGAGCTGCCTTGTTCTCCTCGATCTGCTGGGCAAGCGCCGTCCCGGCAGTCAACGGTTCCCGGGCTGCTTGGCAGGCGGCTGCCGCCAGTTTCTCGGGCCACGCGGGACCGTCCGCGTACCAGCGATAGCTCTCCCAGTACTCACGATCGCCGTTCACCACCTCAAGAGTCGTCGACTGGACGGCGACCGGTTCACTGCTGAACACGTGCGTCACCGGCGTGCCGTCGTCGCCCTCGAAGTACATCTCTACCTTGGTATCCGACAGCACGCGCAGGCCGGTGAACCTCATGCTCTCCACCGGCGGAACGCTAGCCGAGGGAAACCGGTTTGGTGGGCCGGGACGAGGCACGTAGGTTCGGATCTTGTGATGGACAAGCTCGTGCCGGCCCGGCTGGGGACAAGTTACCGCTGGCTGCTGGCGTCGTCGTGGACGACCAACTTCGGCGACGGCATCGCCATGGCGGCCGGTCCGCTGCTGGTCGCCTCGCTGACCGACGAGCCGTTCCTCATCTCGGTCGCCGCGCTGCTGGGTTGGGCGCCGCCGCTCGTGTTCAGCCTGTACGCCGGGGTGCTGTCGGATCGGCACAATCGCCGCCGCATCGTGCTGACCGCCAACGCCGTACGCGTACTGATTCTGGCGGTGCTGGTGACGACGGTCGCCACCGGGACTGCGTCGGTCACCGTGGCACTGGCCGCGTTGGGTCTGCTGGCGACGGCGGAGGTCTTCGCCGACAACACGACGGCGACGTTGACACCGATGCTGGTCAGCCGGGACGACCTGGCCATCGCCAACTCCCGGATCCAGACCGGGTTCATCACGCTCAACCAGCTCGCCGGTCCCCCGCTGGGGGCGGCGTTGTTCGCGGCTGGCACGGCGTGGCCGTTCCTCGGGCAGACGCTCCTCGTGGTCGCCGGGACGCTGCTCGTCTCCCGGGTGGTCCTGCCGCCGCACGGCCGGGAAGCCAACCGCCCGAAAGCCCCCGCCCGGGAAGCCAACCGCCCGAAAGCCGCCGGCCCAGAAGCCAACCGCCCAGAAGCCAACCGCCCGAAAGCCGCCGCCCGAGAAGCCAACCGCCCGGAAGCCAACGGCCGGGAGGCCGCCGGTCGGCAAACCCGCGAGCTGCGCAAGGACCTGGCCGCCGGGTTCCGGTGGACGCTGTCCCACGCCGCTGTGCGTACCCTTGGCTTGACGATTTTGATCTTCAACGTGACCTTCGGCGCGGCCTGGAGCGTGCTGGTCCTCTACGCGCAGGATCGTCTCGGCCTGGGGTCGGTGGGTTTCGGCCTGATGACCACGGTGGGTGCGGTCGGCGGCCTGGTGGGGACAGGTCTGTACGGCTGGATCACGCGGCACGTGAGCCTGGGCGACATCATGCGGGTGGGGTTGATCATCGAGACCTTGACTCACCTCGGTCTGGCGCTGACCCGCTCGCCCTGGCTGGCCGCCGGAATCTTCTTCCTGTTCGGGGCGCACGCCTTCATCTGGGGCACCACCTCGATCACGGTACGCCAGCGCGCGGTCCCGACGGAGCTGCAAGGACGCGTCGGCGGCGTGTACACCATCTGCGTCTACGGCGGACTGGTGGTCGGGTCGGCGATCGGCGGTGTGCTGGCCACGAAGTACGGGGTGACCGCGCCGTTCTGGTTCGCCTTCGCGGGATCGGCCGTCTTCGTGGTCGCGTTGTGGCGGCAGGTCTCCCGGATCGCGCACGACGACGAGTCGCACAGCGAACGTCCATTGGAGACCGTCTCCGCCTGAGCGCGGCCTTTCGGGGCTTCCGGCGGCGCGAGCTCGGGTGTACCGTGAGCGCTCACAGTCCTCCGCCCAAGGAGTGCGAATGCGTAAGAATCCCCTGCTCAGCAGTGCTGTCTGCGTGTTGCTGTCGATCGCCGTCGCGACCCCCGCCGCCGCACACAGCCCCGGTACGCGGCTGTCGATGCTCGGCGCGGACGTCTCCAGCCTCGAACACTCCGAGGATCTCGGCGGCGCCTACTACTACGAGAACGGCAAGCAGGCCGACGCGCTGCAGATCCTGAAGTCGCACGGCGTGAACTACATCCGGCTGCGGGCCTGGGTGGACCCGTCGAACGGCTACAACGACAAGGCGAGCGTGCTCGAGATGGCCAAGCGCGCCCGCGCCAAGGGCATGAAGTTCTACCTGAACCTGCACTACTCCGACCGGTGGGCCGACGGCGCGCACCAGACCAAACCGGCGGCCTGGGCCGGGCACACCTTCGAGCAGCTTCAGTCCGATGTGTACGACTACACCTACGACATGTGCGTCAGCCTGAAACGGCAGGGCACGCCGGCCTCCATGATCTCGATCGGCAACGAGATCCAGTCCGGGATGCTATGGCCCGAGGGCAGCACCTGGGACTGGACCAAGCTCGGCGCGCTGCTCAAGCAGGGCTACGACGCGGTGAAGGCCTGCGACCGGCACGCCCTGGTGATGCTGCACCTGGCCGACGGCGGCGACAACAACCTCTACCGCACCTGGTTCGACAACGCGGTGGCGCACGGCGTCAAGTTCGACGTCATCGGCCTGTCGTACTACGGGATCTGGCACGGTCCGATCGCAGCGTTGCAGGCCAACATGAACGACGTCGCGGCCCGCTACGGCAAACCCGTCGTGGTCGCGGAGACGGCGTACCCCTGGACGCTCGGCTGGAACGACAACGA
The DNA here is from genome assembly GCF_040682475.1 of Hamadaea sp. NPDC051192. Classification (NCBI taxonomy): domain Bacteria; kingdom Bacillati; phylum Actinomycetota; class Actinomycetes; order Micromonosporales; family Micromonosporaceae; genus Hamadaea; species Hamadaea sp. NPDC051192. Next base: position 34,137 of record NZ_JBFBAZ010000076.1, on the reverse strand, counting down.
GGGCAACGTCTGCTGCTACGAGAGCCAGCTGCAGGAGGGCTACCCGGCCACGCCCGAGGGCCAGCGGGCCAACCTCCGCGACGTGCTCCAGGCCGTGCGTGACGTTCCCGGCGGCAAGGGCCTCGGCGCATTCTGGTGGGAGCCCACCTGGACCGCGGTCCCCGGCAACGGCTGGGACCCCGACAACCCGGCCAGCGGCGACAGCTGGGAGAACATGACCCTGTTCGACTTCGCGAGCCACGCGCTTCCCGCGATGTCCGAGTTCCGTCCCTGACATCACCTGGTACGCCTGAAGCAGCGCCCTGCTTCGGGCGTACCTGGTGGGGGTTGACCTGCATATGATCGTGCTGTGAGCCAGGCACCGCAGTCGAAGGCACCGCATCCGAAGTCGCGCGGCGCCGCCCGTCGCGCCCAGCGGACGGGGCCGACGATGGAGGACGTGGCACGGCTCGCCGGGGTGTCCCGCGGCACGGTCTCACGAGTCCTCAACGGGGGTCATGACGTGAGCGACGCCGCCGAGGCAGCGGTCCGGGAAGCCATGCGGGCGACCGGATACGTCGTCAACCATCACGCGCGCAGTCTGGTGACGCGGCGTACCAACGCCATCGCGTTCGTCTTGTCCGAACCGCATGAGCGGCTGTTCGAGGACCCCAACTTCAACACGCTGGCCCGAGCGGCGGCGCAGCAGGTCTCCGCCCGGGGCGCGTCACTCATGCTGATGGTCGCGGGCGACCGCGAGGAGCGCAACCGGATCTCCGCTTACCTACGCTCCGGCCACGTCGACGGGGTGTTGCTGGTGTCGACGCATCGGGGCGACCCCTTGGTGGAGGAACTCGCCGGCACGGCGCTGCCGGTCGTGGTGTGCGGCAAGCCGCTGGACCACACCTCGGACTTCCGCTTCGTGGCCGCCGACGATCGCGAAGGCGGCCGGCTCCTGACCCGCCACCTGCTCGACCTCGGCCGCCGGCGGATCGGCATCATCGCCGGGCCGCAGGACACCTCCGGCGGCGCGGACCGACTGCTCGGCTTCCAGGACGTCCTCGGCGACCGGTTCGACCCGGCGCTCGTCGCGCCCGCGGCGGAATACAGCCTGGCCGCGGGGGAAGCCGCGATGCAGGCGCTGCTGGCCGCTGCGTCCGATGTGGACGCCGTGTTCGCGGCGTCGGACCTGCTCGCAGCCGGTGCGCTGGCCGCGTTGCGGGACGCCGGACGACGCGTACCGGGGGATGTGGCGCTCGGCGGCTTCGACGACTCGGTCATCGCGAGATCGACGGTGCCCTCGCTGACGACCGTACGCCAGCCGGTGGAAGAGGTCGGCCGGGAACTCGTCCGGGTGCTGTTCGACCTGCTCGACGGGCGTACGCCCGACTCGGTGACCGTGCCGGTCTCGCTCGTCCGCCGCGCCTCTGCCTAGCCTGCTCCCGCTGCTCCCGCTGCTCCCGCCGCGCTTTCGCTTTCGCTGCTCTTTCGCTTTCGCGGCGCGCTTTTTGGGCGGCAGATCACGGATATGCATGCTTCAGCGGGCTGTTTTGGCCTGCGCATCCGTGATCTGGTGGTATGCGACGGCGGCCCCGGCAGGCGGGCGGGCAGCGGGCGGGCGCGCGGGCGTCAGCGGCGGGCGGCGGGCGGCGGGCGGCGGTCAGCGGGTTCGGGAGGGGCGCTCGGAGCGGGCGGCCCAACGGCCGTCCTGATGCGTGACCGTGATGGGGTGGCTGAACGCGGCCGACACCGTCTCGGTGGTGATCGCCGAATCCACCGGACCGGACGCCACGACGCGGCCCGACGCGAGCAACGCCGCATGGGTGGTCGTCTCGGGCAACTCCTCCAGGTGATGGGTCACCAGCACGGTCGCCACGGCCGGCCGCTCCACGGCGAGCCGGTCGATGATCTCGAGCAGCTGCTCCCGGGCGGCGACGTCCAACCCGGTGCACGGCTCGTCTAGCAGCAGCAGCTCCGGCTCGGCGACCAGCGCCCGTGCGATCAACGCCCGGCCCCGCTCGCCCTGCGACAACGTCGGCCATTCGGCCTCGATCCGGGCGGTGAGCCCCAGATCCTCCATCAACTCGTACGCCCGATCGGACTGCTCCGGAGTGGGCTTCCAGCGCGAGGGCACCTCGATCGTGCCGGTGACACCGGTGAGGACCACCTCGGCGACGGTCAACGGAGACCGCAGCGGATGCCGGGGGTTGACGTGACCGATCCGGCGCCGCAACGACTGCAGCTCGACCCGGCCGAGCTGCTCGCCGAGCACATGCACCGACCCGGTGGTCGGGTGGCTGACCGCACCGCAGAAGCCGAGCACGGTGCTCTTGCCCGCGCCGTTCGGCCCGAGCAGCGCCCAGTGCTCGCCCTGGCCGACACTGAGCGAGATCCCGTGCAGGATCTCCTTGCCGTCCCGGCGGAAGGTGACGTCCTGCAACGACAGCACTGCGCTCATGCAGGCACCGTAACGGGACGGGCGGGACCAGCGCCGGAGTCCCCGCCCTGGTCCCGCCTGGTGGTCTGTCAGTTGTGCAGGTCGCGGACGGCGTACCGGTCGGCGGGGTGCCAGCCGAGCAGGACCCGGGCGCGCTCGCCGCTGACCGCCTGGTCCAGGGCCAGCGCGTCGGCGAAGGGCTCGCCGAGGGTGGCTGCGGCGTCGGGGCGCAGCCAGAGTTCGGCCCGCCCGATGCCACCGGCCGCCAGGTCGGTCGCGGCGGCCAAGGCGGCCACCGACACCGCCGGCTCGTCGACGCCGTGGAGCAGCGTGCCTGCCGGGGCGGACTCGACGGCGAGCGCGTACAGGTCGGCGAGGTCGTCGACGTGCACCATCGGCCACCGCGTCGCCGGGCTGCCGAAGTAGCGGCCGACTCCGTGCTTGCGAGCGAGGTTCAGCAGCAGCGCCGGGATGCCGCCGTCGCGTCCGTAGACGATGCCCGGCCGGATCACGACGGACCGTACGCCCCGGTCCGCGGCCGCCAGCACCTGCTGCTCGATGAGCGGCCGATAGGAGACGATCGGCAGCGGGTTCGTCGGCGCGCTCTCGTCCACCGGCTCCCGGCCGGTCTGGCCCAGCACCCAGATGCCGCTCGTCTGCACCAGTACGCGCCCGGCCAGCGCGTCGATCAGCGCCGCAGTGGCCGCCTCGTCGGCAGCCTGGTCGCCGCTCGACGTGGCCGCGTTGATCACCGCGTCGATGTCGTCACCGATGGCGGCCGCGAGCGTCTCCGGCCGGGTCAGATCGCCGATCCGCACCTCGTACGCGCTGCCGGCAGCCGCTTCGCGGGTCAGCGCGACCACCTCGTGGCCCCGTTCCCGCAGCTTCCGGGCGACAGCCGAGCCGATGTAGCCGGTCGTGCCGATCACCAGGACCTTCATGGCGTTCTCCTCTTTCTTGAGAATCTCAACGTTGAGATAATCGAACGTCGCCGACCCCTTGACGTCAAGTAGTTCAACGTTGAGATACTCGTCTCGTGAGCACCCGGAATAATCCGGCCCGGAAGCCGGCCACCGCCGACGACGCGGTCACCGCCGGAGCCGCCGACGCCGCCGACGCCGTCGATGCGGTCGATGCGGTCGATGCGGTCATCGGCCAGTGGGCCGCCGAACGCCCCGAGGTCGACGTGTCGCCGATTCAGATCGTCGGGCGCATCTCCCGGTTGTCGCGCCACTTCGAGCGGGAGCTGAAGACCCACTTCGCCGGCTTCGACCTCGAGCGGTGGGAGTTCGACGTGCTGGCGACGCTGCGCCGGTCCGGCAAGCCCTATGAACTCAGCGCCGGAGCGCTGCTCAAGATGGCGCTCGTGACGTCGGGCGCGATGACGAACCGCATCGACCGGCTGGAAGCCAAAGGGCTGGTCGAGCGCCGCAGCGACGCGGCCGATCGGCGTACGGTGCTGATCCGGCTCACGCCGCAGGGTCGCAAGACGGTCGACACGATCCTGGTCGGGCACATGGCGAACGAGGAACGGATGCTCGCCACGCTCACCGGCGATGAGCGACAGGAGCTGGAAGGCTTGCTGCGTAAGCTTCTGGTGGCCTTCGGCGATCTCCCCTAGCGGCGCGCGAACACCATTCCGCCGGGCAGTTCGGCGTACGGGCTGAGGGTCGACGTGGCCTCGACGGTGAACCCGGACTCCCGCAGCCAGTCCGCCACCCGCTCGGGCCGCCGCCGGTGAACGTGGACCTTCATCGGGTGCCCGCCGTAGCCTTCGGTCTTCAACCGGGAGCCGTCGCCGACGTGGAATCCCACCAGCACCGGCCCGCCCGGCCGCAGTACGCGCCGGAAGTGCGCGAACACCGTCGGGATCAGCTCGTCGGGGATGTGGATCAGCGACCAGAACGCGACCAGCCCGGCCACCGAGGCGTCGGCGAGCGGAAGCTCGGTCATCGACCCGACGGCGAACCGCAGTCCCGGATGTTCTCGCCGGGCCACCTCGATCATGCCGGGCGAGAGGTCGACGCCGAACGCGTCCACCCCCAGATTCCGCAGGTACGCCGTGACGAATCCCGGTCCACAGCCGACATCCGCGACCGGGCCGTCGCCGGCGGCGCGGACCAGCTCCGCGAAGAGCGTCAGCGCGCTGTTCAGGAAGGGCTTGCCGGCCAGCGAGTCCCGGACTTGATCGGCGTACGCCGCCGCCACGATGTCGTACGAGACGCGGGTGTCGGCCAGCCAGCCGTCGGTCGCCATGGCCACGACCCTAGCCCGCCGCGTACCGGCCGCTAGGTACTGGCTGCCCCATACCGGTCCGCGTACTGGCCGCCGCGCGCCGGTTCGGGCGCGCTCGATATTGGCACGCTCGAAAAGATAGACATTTAAAGTAAGCTTTCTTAATAATTGCGGGATGTGGAACGACTCGCTTCCCGCGCGCCGTGCTTCGGTGCGCTCCCCCCGGGGGCGGCTGTTGCTCGCCCTCGCCATCTCGCTGGCGACCACCCTGGTCACGGCGGTAGTCATCGCCCCCACCGGCCAGGCCGCCGAGACCAACGCGGTCGCCTGCACCGGGTACGCCGCCTGGGCCGAGGGCACCACGTACAAGGCCGGTGACAAGGTCACCTACTCCGCTCACCTCTACGAGGCGCTCGTCGGGCACACGGCGTACCCCGGGGCGGGGTGGAACCCGGCCGCGACCCCGTCGCTGTGGAAGGACCTGGGCGCCTGCTCGGGTTCGACGTCGAGCCCGTCGGCCTCGCCCACCTCCGCGTCGCCGTCGGCCTCCCCCAGCCGGACGACGTCGCCGACTACCTCCCCCAGCACGTCGCCGAGTCAGAGCACCTCACCGAGCCCGACACCGTCGTCCACCGGATCGACGTGCGCGGTCAAGTCCCGCCCCGCCGGCAAGGTGCTGCAGGGGTACTGGGAGAACTGGGACGGCGCTTCGAACGGCGTACACCCGGGACTGGGCTGGATCCCGATCACCGACTCGCGCATCGCCGCCCACGGCTACAACGTCATCAACGCGGCGTTCCCGGTGATCCGGTCGGACGGCACCGCGCTGTGGGAGAACGGCATGGACGCCGGAGTCAAGGTCTCGACCCCGGCCGAGATGTGCGCCGCCAAGGCGGCCGGCGCCACGCTCCTGCTCTCGATCGGCGGCGCGGCGGCGGGCATCGACCTCAGCTCGTCCACCGTGGCCGACCGGTTCGTCGCGACGATCGTGCCGATCCTCAAGACGTACAACTTCGACGGGATCGACATCGACATCGAGACCGGGCTCACCGGCAGCGGCAGCATCAGCACGCTGTCGACGTCGCAGGCCAACCTCATCCGCATCATCGACGGCGTCCTCGCCGCGATGCCGGCCAACTTCGGCCTCACGATGGCGCCCGAGACGGCGTACGTGACCGGCGGCAGCGTCACCTACGGCTCGATCTGGGGCGCATACCTGCCGATCGTCAAGAAGTACGCCGACAACGGCCGGCTGTGGTGGCTGAACATGCAGTACTACAACGGCAGCATGTACGGCTGCTCGGGCGACTCCTACTCGGCCGGGACCGTGCAGGGCTTCACCGTGCAGACCCAGTGCCTCAACACCGGCCTGGTCATCCAGGGCACCACCATCCGGGTGCCCTACGACAAGCAGGTTCCCGGTCTGCCGGCGCAGTCCGGCGCGGGCGGCGGCTACATGGCCCCCTCGTCGGTCTCCCAGTGCTGGAACAGCGTCAGCGGGCTCAAGGGCCTGATGACCTGGTCCATCAACTGGGACGGCTCGAAGGGCTGGACCTTCGGCGACAACGTGAAGTCGCTGCAGGGACGCTGAGCTGCGAGCCGGGAGTCCTCCGAAGTGGAGGATTCCCGGCTTTGTCGGTGGGCCGTTCTACACTTCGGCCCCATGGCGATGGTGAGTTTCGTCGACGAGACGACCGCGGGCGAGCGCAGCACGGCGTGGCATCTGGAGATCTTCGAGGAGCGGCTGCCCCTGCGGGAGGTGATCCGCCGCCGGGTCTTCCAGGAGGTGGCCGAGCACAACGCGAAGGGCGGCGACGTCTTCCGCGGGCTCGTGCAGCCGACCGGCGCCGAGCGGACGCTCAACGGCTTCAAACTCACGCAGCCGCGCCGGGTCGACCCGGAGGAGCAGGTGGCCAAGGCACTGGAAGCGTTCTCTCGCAACGGTTTCGTCGTGCTGGTCGACGATCGTCAGGTCGAGGACCCGGAGGCGATGGTCGAGCTGTCTCGGGGCACGCAGATCACCTTCCTCAAGCTCGTGCCGCTGGTGGGTGGCTGATGCCGAATTACTATGACGAGCACGTGCGGCGCCTGGCCGAGCTGGCCCGCGCCGGTGACGTCGACGCTCTCGCCGATGAGACGGTCGCCTGGTCGGCCACCGTCGCCACCCGTCGCGAGCGCGGCAGCGACGGGCGGGTGGACGTGCGGCGGTCGCTGCGCCTGCTCGACGACAGTCGCCAGCCGAGCCTGCTGACCTCGCTGCTCGACCGGTCCGCCGGGCTGTCCGACGCCGGCCAGCGCGGAATCCTCGCCGCGATGCTCGACGAGTTGGTCAAGCCGTTCACGGTCAGCAAGGAACCCGACGACGCCGAGATCGCCCTCGCCTTCTGCGCCCGGCACATCACCTACTTCGGCGGCGACCTGCTGCGGGAACTCGCCAACCGCGTACTCGAGGCGGGGCGGCCGCTGCCGCTCGACGCGCTCGCCGTCATCCGGCGCTCGGCGGTCCACGGCTATTGGAACGACGCTCACGAGTTGGCACCGCTGCTCGGCAAGCTGACCGATCTGCCGGCGATCAACGTCGGGGAGCCGTGGGCCGATCGGGCGCTCGCCGACGTCGCCGCGCTGCCGACGGCCGAGGCGGAGCACTGGCACGCGCTGTTCGTCCACGCGGCCACCGCCACCAGCGCCAGGCCCTCGGCCAAGTGGGAGACCGCCGCCCACAAGCTCCTCGGCGAGCTGGCTGAGCCCGGCGTTCGACTGCGGGAGTGGCTGAGTCTGGTCGGCCGGGCCCGGTCGATCCGGCTCGCCCGATCGCAGTGGGAGCACGATGTCAACGAGTCCTTCGACCCGCACAACGCGACCGTGCTGCGTGGCCTGATCTGGCTGCTGGCCGTCGGCGACGCCGCCGAGCATCCGGAGACGGCTCGCGTGCTGGGCGGGCTGGTGGAGACGGCGCTGAAGAAGGCGCCCGGGATCGGTCCCCGCAATCCGAAGGTCGCCAACGCCTCGGTCTACGCGTTGTCCCGGATCCAATCCGATGACACGCTGGCCCAGATCGCTCGGTTGGCCTCCCGGGTCACCTACAAGGGCACGCTCAAGGAACTCAACGCGGCGCTCGACAACCGGGCGAAAGCGCTCAACCTCACCCGTGACGAGGTCGAAGAGCTGGCCGTGCCGACCTACGGCCTGACCGGCGTCGGCGTACGCGTGGAGCGGTTCGGCGACGCGACGGCCACTTTGGACGCCGCCACCGGGACGGTCAGCTGGCTCAACGCCGCCGGGAAGGCGGTGAAGTCCCCGCCCGCCGCCGTGAAGACGGACTACGCCGAGGAACTGGCCGAGTTCAAGGCCGCCGTCAAGGACGTCGACAAGATGCTGTCGGCCCAGGCCGAGCGCCTCGACCGCCAGTTCCTCGCCCAGCGGGTGTGGCCGTTCGACGCGTGGCGCGAACGCTACCTCGACCATCCCTTGGTCGGAACGCTGGCGCGACGCCTGATCTGGCTGGTCGACGACATCGCTTGCGCATTCACGGACGGCTCTCTGCGTACCCTTGAGGGAAAGCCGGTCACCGGCGAGAGCGTGCGCCTGTGGCACCCGATCGACCGGGACGTGGACGAGGTGCTGGCGTGGCGCGCGTGGCTGGAGACGCGGCGCGTGACCCAGCCGTTCAAGCAGGCCCACCGCGAGGTCTATGTGCTGACCGCCGCCGAGGAGAACACGCGGGTCTACTCCAACCGGTTCGCCGCGCACATCCTGCGGCAGCACCAGTTCCATGCGCTGGCCGCGGCCCGAGGCTGGCGCAACAAGCTGCGGATGATGGTCGACGACACCTACGAACCCGCGTGTCGTGAGCTGCCGCAGTGGGGTCTGCGCGCGGAGTTCTGGATCGAGGGCGCCGGGGAGGACTGGCAGACCGACACGACCGAGTCCGGGGCGTACCTGCGGCTCGCCACCGACCAGGTGCGGTTCTATCCCGTCGTCGCGCCGGCCAACCACGCGCACGCCGGTGGCGGTGGCTATGAACAGTGGGTGCATCAGGAGGAGCAGCCGACCGACCCCCTGCCGCTGGCCGACATTCCGGCGCTGGTGCTCAGCGAGGTGCTGCGCGACGTCGACCTGTTCGTCGGGGTGGCCAGCGTCGGCAACGATCCGACCTGGTCCGACGGCGGACCGGACGGGCGGTTCCGGGAGTACTGGGAGTCCTTCAGCTTCGGCGAGCTCAGCGGCACCGCGCAGACTCGTCGCGAGATGCTCGAACGGCTCGTGCCACGGCTGGCCATCGCCGAGCGCGCGCACGTCGAAGGCCGGTTCCTCGTCGTGCGCGGCGATCTGCGCAGCTACAAGATCCACCTCGGCTCCGGCAACATCCTGATGACGCCGAACGACCAGTACCTCTGCATCGTGCCGAAGCAGTCGCCGGGTGCGCCGACCGACGTGTTCCTGCCGTTCGAGGGCGATCGGGTGCTGGCCGTCATCCTCAGCAAGGCGCTGATGCTGGCCAAGGACACCACGATCACCGATCCGACCATCACCCGACAGCTCGCGTTGCGCTGATGGAAGATCAGCTTGATCGCCTGCTGGCGAACGCACCGATGCCGGCTGTCGCACTGACGGTCTTCGACGCCGATACCGTGCTCTACCAGCGCGTACGCGGGGTGGCTGATCGCACCACCGGCCGCCCCGTCACCGCCGACGACTGGTGGGACCTGGCCAGCCTGACGAAGACGCTGGTCACCCTGCCGGAGGTGCTGTCGCGGTTCGACCTCGACGCGCCGCTGCCGGAGGTATGGCCGGAGTCCGCGGGCCATCCGGTCGCCACGGCGACGGTACGCCAGATGCTGTGCCACACCGCCGGATTGCCCGCGACCGTTCCCTTCTATCGCGGCGGACCCGGCATCGTCGAGCGCGCGTTGGCCACCCCGCTCGAACGTCCACCTGGGACGGACGCGGTCTACAGCGACCTCGGCTTCCTGCTGCTCGGCGCGGCCCTCGGCCCGGACCTGCCCAAGCTGGCCGCCGCGCGCTCCGGATTGCGATTCGGCCCGCTCCCCCCTGATTCGGCTGTCGCCACTGAACATTGCGAGTGGCGGCAACGGATCGTCGTCGGCGAGGCCCACGACGAGAACGCGTACGCGATGGGCGGAGTGGCCGGGCACGCCGGGGCGTTCGGCACGATGGACCTCGTCACGGCGGCCGCCCGAGCCTGGTTCTCCGACGGCGTCGTAAGCCCGGAACTGCACTACGCGGCCCGGCAGCGCTGGTCGGCGAACGCCGACGGGGAGCGGTTCGGGCTCGGCTGGTGGCTGCCCCCGACGCGGGGACTCGGCGGGCCGCGTCCGGGTCCCGGCGCGTACGGCTGCTCGGGGTTCGTCGGCCACCGCATCTGGTTCGAGCCGGCGTACGGGTATGGGGTGGTGATCCTCAGCAACCGGATCCACCCGCATCGGGATACCCGGCCGGCCTTCGACGCGTGGTGCGATCAGGTGCTGGGTTTCCTCAGCGGCCGACCCTGACTTTGCTTGATCAGGGTCACTTTCACGTCGTCATGACGACACAGAAATGACCCTGATCAAGAAGGGGCAGCGCCAGTGTGGAAGCGCAGCAGTAGTGCGGTGCGTTCGCCCACGACCGGCCGGACGCCTTCGATCAACCGGCCGAGCAGCTCAGCCTGCTGGGAAGTGGGCATGCTGTAGGTCGTGGACGCCCCGTGCGCCAGCCACGACGCGAGATCGGATCGGGCCGTCCGGCGCAAGCGATCGTCGGCGTCGGCGTACAGGCGCAGGTCCAGGATCACCCGCTGCCAGACGTTCGCCGCCGCCAGCAGTCGGTACGCCGCGAACCGGGTGTGCGCGAGATTCCCCGGGTGAACCAGCTGCTCCAGGTGATCACGATCCAGCTCACCGGCGATCCGCAGGAGACTGGTTCGCGCCTGCGCCACGACCGCCGACGAACTGTCGCGCAGCATCGGCAGCACCATCGTCTGGTCGACGTTCCCGATCCGGCGCAACGCGACGAGCGTGGCGGCCCGGATGCGAGCCTGCGGATGGTGTAACCATCGCCGAAGCCGGGCGGCGTCACGCTGATCGCCGACCTCGCCGAGTCCGGCGATCGCGCCGACAGCCGGGTCATCCGCGTCCACCAGGGCTCGATACCTGGCCAGCACGTCCAGACCCGCGATACGCAGTACATTCCTGGCCACGGTCCGGACGACCTGGCTGCGGTCGGCCACCAGCGCTTCGGCTTCGGCGTACTCGCCTCGCTTCGCCAGCGCGTGCACCGCCTCGGCTCGCACCAGCCCGGTGCGGCCACGCGCCAACGACCGCAACTCCGCCAGGCCAGTCGTCCCGGCGATGGCCGCCCGCGCGCACATCGCGCGTACGGTCTGGTCGGGGTCGGCGGTCGCCGCCGTGATCAGCTGCGCGGTGGTCAGCTGACCGGATTCCATCAGCAGCTGGTACGCCGTTCGCCGCGCCCGGTGTGCGCGTACCGGCAGCACCGCTCGCACCTCGGCCGGAGCGAGCGACCGCAGTCTGCCCCGGACCTCCTGGGCAAGCCATTCGTGAGACGCCCGACGGTCGAGGCTGAACGCAATGTCCACAAGCGACGACAGTTCGGCGACCGGCATGGCGGGGAGCCGATCGGCGAGCGCCTTCCGGGCAGCCGTCCGGACGACGGGAACCCAGTCGCCGGTTCGGAGGGCGAGCATGGTGACCGCTACCGGATCCGGTGTCATCGCCAACAGCGTCGTCGCGGCTTCCCGGAGGTAGCCGGACGGGTGGCTCGCCGCCACCGTCAGCCTCAGCAGATCGTCCTCGCCTTCGACCAGCCGGGCGGCCAAGTCGTGCGACCAGACGGGTACGCCGTGCCACGCGCGCCGCAGTTCCTCGTCCAGCCGCGACCAGAATCGGGCCGACGCGGTACGCATCGTCGCCACGACGATCGCCCGATCGCGGGGTGCGCCGTCGCGGCTGATCGCGATGAGCTGCCTGGCCAGCTCGATCGACACCGCGTCGGCCGCCCGGCGGACTTCTTGGGCGACGGTTTCGCCATCTGTCAGGTTGGACGGGTAGTCGGACACCATGGGCGGCGGCATGCGCCGAACCCAGTCCATCAGCCTGCCGCGTACGCCGGTCACCTGGACATCGTCGCAGCGCCGTCCACCGATTTCGCCGTTCAGGAGCGAAGTGTGCGTCGTTGGCGTATCGCCAGCTGGAACACCCAGAGCCAGCCGACGACGATCGACAGCCGCTGCCACAGCCCGGCGGTGTCCACAAGCGACGAGCCCGGCTCGAAGCCCGTTCCGGCCAGGAAGAACAGCACGAGGAACGCCACTCCGCTGACCACCGAGTAGACCGCCCGCACCGGTGACCGGCGGCGCGCGAAGGCGTACCCGAAGAAGAACATCGCGACCGCGAGTCCCGCGAAAGCGGCGACCGAGAGGAGGTCGTGCAGTGAGCCGTGCCAGCTGTGGCCGCGCGCGGCGGTGGGATAGCCGTTGACCGGGTCGGTCGCGAAGAGCCCGGCGCCGATGAGCCCTAGGCCCCAGAGGCCGACTAACAGTGGGCCGACGAGCGCGCCGGGTCCCGGGCGGAGGCTGCGCCGCAGGCCGACCGCGAACAGGATCGTCAGGATGCCACAGATCAGGAAGTTCACGACTTGTTGCCAGCCGCCTGGGCCGAGCGCGAGCGAGCTGACCGGATGACGCATCGAGTCGTAGCCGTGGCGGAACGCGCCTTCCAGGACGAACGCGAGGACGAAGAGCGGACCGGCGATGAGGCCGCAGGTCAGCAGGCGGTTCGGTGGGATGGGCGGGCGGTCCGGGGTGGCCGCGCCGACGAGCGTGAGGGTCGTCGTCATGCGTCAACCGTAGTTGACAGGCAAACGAGCGTCAACTGAAGTTGACAGCAGGGGTGGGGCCAGCCTCACCCCCGGAAGGGAGGTCTGCGTCATCGCGCCGAGCTCGCCGGATCTTTACCGTGGTCGCATGCGCGCACTCCTGAGGGCTTGGCGATCAGCCGTCCTCGTCGTCACCGGTCCCCCGATCGGCTTAGCCGGATTCGTGGTGATCGCCCTGACGGGCGCGTTCTGGCCACGCGTCATCGGCTCGTTCGTCGCCGGGTGGCATCGGCGGCGGTACGCGGCCTTGCTCGGCGTACGCCTCGTTCCGCCGGCCCCGGGCCAGGGCGTACGCCGGCAGCTGGCGTTCGGGCTGCTCGCCGGGCCGTTGTCGGTGCTCTCGGCGGCGGTCGTGATCGTGTGCTGGTCGGTGGCGATGCTCGGGGCGACCTGGCTCAGCTTCGGCTGGGTGGTGCCGCAGGACTCGACCGGCTGGCTGCACTATCAGGATTCCCTGGTCACCACGCTGGTGGCGATCGCCGCGTCGCTGATGCTGTTCCTCGGATTCGTGGCAGCCCGCCAGCTCGCCCAGCTGGAACTCCTGCTCGCCGGCCGGATGCTCCAGGCCAGCCGGGTCGAGGCGTTGTCCGTACGCGTGGACGCGCTGGCCGAGAGCCGGGCGGAGGTCGTCGACGCGGCCGACGCCGAGCGCCGCCGGATCGAACGGGACCTGCACGACGGGGCGCAGCAGCGGCTCGTGTCGCTGGCGATGAACCTCGGCATGGCGCGCGCGACCCTGACCGACAGCGATCCCAAAGTCACCCAAGCGCTGGCCGACGCCCACGACGAGGCAAAACTCGCCTTGAGCGAACTTCGTCAGCTCGTCCGCGGTCTGCATCCGGCCGTGCTCGACGATCGTGGGCTGGACGCGGCGCTGTCCGGAATCGCCGCGCGCTCCCCCATCCCCGTACGCCTGACCGTCGACGTCCCCAACCGTCCATCCAGGACGATCGAGGCGGTGGCGTACTTCGTGGTGGCAGAGGCGTTGACCAACGTCGCCAAACACGCCGGCGCGTCGTCGATCACCGTGAAGATCAGCCGGGCCGGTTCCCGGCTGTCGGTGGTGATCGCCGACGACGGCCGCGGCGGCGCCGACCCCGCCCGCGGCACCGGCCTGCGCGGCCTGGCCCAACGGGTCGGCTCGGTCGACGGTGTGCTGCGGCTGAGCAGCCCGGTCGGCGGCCCGACGACGATCGAGGTGGAGCTGCCGTGCGAGTCGTGATCGGTGAGGATTCCGTGCTGCTCCGCGAGGGTCTCGTACGCCTGCTGACGGCGAGCGGCATGGAGGTGGCCGCCACCGCCGGGGACGCGGAGACGTTCCTGAAGGCGGTCGCCGAACATCGGCCGGACGTCGTGGTCCTCGACGTACGCATGCCGCCGTCGTTCACCGACGAGGGCCTGCGGGCGGCGTTGGTCCTGCGGCGGCAGTACCCGGAGATCGCCGTCCTGGTCCTGTCCCAATACGTCGAGGAGCGGTACGCCATCGAGCTGCTGTCCGGCCCGCCGAGCAAGGTCGGTTACCTGCTCAAGGACCGGATCGCCGATGTGGGCGACTTCCTCGACGCGCTGCGCCGGGTCGCCGGCGGTGGCACCGCCCTCGATCCGGAGGTCGTCGCCCAGCTCCTCGTACGCCGTCACCGCGACCCGATGGAACGGCTCACGCCCCGGGAGCGCGAGGTCCTCGCCTTGATGGCGGAGGGCCGCTCGAACTCCGCGATCGCCGCTGCGCTGTTCGTCAGCGACAGCGCGATCGAAAAGCACGTCAACAGCATCTTCACCAAGCTCGACCTGCAACCGGCCGACGGCGACCATCGCCGTGTCCTCGCCGTCCTGCGCTTCCTGGAGGTTTCCCCGTGACCACCCCCACCGACACCGTGCGCCCGTCGCGTCGCTGGCAGCTGTTCGGCGGCCTCGCCACCGTCTTCGTCGTGCTCGTCGGCGCCGGGATCGCCTGGGCGGTCGTCGGCAGCACCGGGCTGAACCGCGTCGTCGAGAACGCCCGTTACGACCGCCCGGTCTCCCGCATCGTCTTCGACGACGTGGAGTCAGGCGACGTCACCATCCGCGCCGAGGGCGGCAACACCGGCGTCCGCGTCCAGCGAACCCTGCACTGGACCACGCAGAGCCCGACGATCCGCGAGAACTGGGACGGCGACGTGCTCACCATCAGCTTCGACTGCCCTAGCTGGGGTTTCGGGTCCGGCTGCGGCGTCGACTACACCCTCGACGTCCCGCCCGCGGTTCAGGTGGAGATCCGGGTCAGCTCGGGCGACGTCGAGCTCGACGGGCTCACCGCCCCGGCGCGCGTCCACACGACCTCGGGGGACGTGCGGGTCCGCGACATGCACGCCGGCACCCTCACGGCGGAGGCCACGTCAGGCGACATCACGCTCGACGACATCTCCATCGGTACGCTCAAGGCCGAGACCACGTCCGGTGACGTGCGAGCGGTGTACGCGACTCCGCCGACCTCGACGGACATCAGCGTCGTCTCCGGCGACGTCACCGTCACGCTGCCCAGCGACGCGACGGCGTACGAGGTGCATCTGGAGAGCACGTCGGGCGATCTGCACAGCGACGTCCAGTCGACCCCGGGCGCGACTGCGAAGCTCCGGCTCGCCACGACCTCCGGCGACGTGCGCGTACGCCGTGGTTGACGGGCAGAAACCCACGCCGTCTTCACAGCTTCTTGATCGTCTTCCGCGTATCGTCGTGGCGTGAGGATTCGCACCACCGTAACCGTCCTGGTACTCGCCGTGATCGCCGCAACCGCCGCCATTCTCCTCACCCGGCCGGTTGCGGCGCCCACTCCGGTCAGCGCCCCCGAGACGTCGCCCACACGGCTCGCCGCCGTACGCCATCCCACCGAACCGCACCGCCCGGCGCCGATCCCCGCGCACGGCAGCGGCACGTTCACCGTCGACCCGTCGGCCGGTCCGCTGCTCGGCACGGCCGGCCGCCTGCGGCGATTCCACATCGCCGTCGAGACCACCGTCGCCGACGGCCTGCCGGACTTCACCCGCATCGTCGACGAGACGCTCGGCGACCGCCGCAGCTGGATCGGCGACGACCAGCACCGGTTCCAGCGCGTACCGGCGAACGCCGAAGCCGACTTCACGATCTACCTCGCCACCCGGGACACCGCGTACCGGCTGTGCCGTGCGGGCGGCGTGAACATCCGCGTCGGCGGCGTTCCCTACACCTCCTGCCGCCGCACCGGAGCCGTCGTCATCAACTACGACCGCTGGCGGCT
Source organism: Hamadaea sp. NPDC051192 (assembly GCF_040682475.1). Classification (NCBI taxonomy): domain Bacteria; kingdom Bacillati; phylum Actinomycetota; class Actinomycetes; order Micromonosporales; family Micromonosporaceae; genus Hamadaea; species Hamadaea sp. NPDC051192. The sequence continues at coordinate 18,337 of NZ_JBFBAZ010000076.1, read as the reverse complement.
CGCCGTCCCCGACTACACCGCCGCCGGTACGCCGTTGGCCACCTATCGCGCGTACGTCATCAATCACGAGGTGGGCCACGAACTCGGGCACGGCCACGTCCCCTGCCCCGGTAACGGCCGGGCCGCCCCGGTCATGCAGACCCAGACGCTGGGACTGCGCGGCTGTGTCGCCAACCCATGGCCCAATAAGGACGGACACTGATCCACATCCCGGAAAGTGTCGCGATGGAGCCGGGCTCCGACACGGAACGGGATGTGGATCATGGCGGCTGACGTCGCGCCGGAACGGGATCCGGGGCTGGGTAGAGTGGCCGGTCATGACCGACACCGACCTCGCGCCAGGCTGGGACGCGATCGACGCCGCGCTGGCGCGGCTGTATCCGGGAATCGAGCCGCTCCACTACGGGACGATCCTCAAGTGGTCGCTGGGCGGCGATGATCCGCTCGACGGGGTCAGCGTGTACCGCCGCGAGGACCACTGGCACTTCGTCACGTACGGGATGTCGGAGCTGTACGTCAAGGAGTCCAGCGACCCGGACGTCTCCGGTTGGGGCTTCGAGTTCACGTTCCGCCTGGCCCGGGCGGCCGATGAGGAGCAGCCGCCGGTATGGGCGCTGAACTTCCTGCAGAACCTGGCACGGTACGTCTTCTCCACGGGGAACGTCTTCGAGCCCGGCCACCACATCAACGCGAACGGGCCGATCGCGGTCGACCAGCCGAGCACGCTCATCCGGGCGGCTACCTTCGCCGACGATCCCGAGCTGGGGGTCCTCGACACTCCACATGGGACGGTGCGGTTCCTGCAGATCGTCGGGATCACCCTCGACGAGTACGCCGCCGTCGAGCTGTGGGACGCCACCCGGCTGCTGAGCGTGCTCTCGGCGTATCTGCCGAATCTCGTGACGGACCTGAACCGCGCGAGCCTGACCGAGAACGCGGAGGTCGCCGCCGCGATCGCGGAAGGTGTACGCCGTGACGGGTCGTCGACGGGCGGGATCTTCACCGATGTCGCCGCGTGGCGGCGCGAGGGTGACGTGACCGTCGTGCGGCTGGGCGCGAACGCCGCGCCGCGGATCGGGCGGCTCGCCCACGCCCGGGTAAGCCATGGGCAGGGACTGCTGGTGCAGTCGTCCGACAGCGCGATCGGCTTCCGGGCCGGAGACTCGTTCGCGGTTCAGGAGAACGACGGCGTGCTGGAGATCTTCCTGTCGCCGGCGGAGGCCGCGGAGTTCGCCCGGATCGCCCAGCCGCGCGCGGGGCGGTACGAGCTCGCGGGGCTGGTGCTGGAGATCGAGAAGTCGCTGATCCGCAACCCGGAGGGCGAGGTCGTCGAGGAGATCGGCTGATCAGCGGCGCCGCAGCACTAGCCGAGTGACCTCCGGGGTGGCGGTCGCCACACTGGCCACATACCCCCGGGGGGTATAGGCTCCCTCCTGAACACAGGGAGGAACACCATGGACCACAGCAGTCACGGCGGTAGTCACGGCGGCGGGCACGGCCAGGACCAGATGCAGCACACCGGCCACGAGCATCACCAGATGGACCACTCGCAGATGGACCACGCGCAGATGGACCACGCGCAGATGGACCACGCGCAGATGGACCACAGCGCGCACGCCGCACACGGAGCGCAGGGCGCTCACGGGGTTCACGGCGCGCACGGGGCGCAGGGTTCGCGGGTGCCGTGGTCGATGGCGATCCAGGCGACGCTGCACTGCTTGCTCGGCTGCGCCATCGGTGAGGTGCTGGGCATGGTCCTCGGCACGGCATTCGGCCTGCACAACGCGGCGACCGTGGTGCTGTCGGTCGCGCTGGCCTTCGTCTTCGGGTACGCCCTGACGATGCGCGGCGTGCTGCGTGCCGGGGTGGATTGGCGTACGGCGGTGAAGGTGGCGCTGGCGGCCGACACGGTGTCGATCGCCGTGATGGAACTGCTGGACAACACCGTGATGGTGACCGTGCCGGGCGCGATGGACGCCGGCCTGACCAGTGCGCTGTTCTGGGGCGCGCTCGCGTTCTCGCTGGTGGTCGCGTTCCTGGTGACCACGCCGGTGAACCGCTGGCTGATCGGACGAGGCAAGGGGCACGCGGTGGTGCACCAGTACCATTGACGATCATGGGCGACCCGAACGGCACCGAACGCGTCGACGTCATCGACTTGGAGCGGCCGTCATCCCGGAGGCGTACCGGGGTGACGGCCGTCGTCGTCGTGCTCGCGTTCGCCGTCGGGATCGGGGTCGGCTATCAGCTCCACAAGCAGCCGGGGAAGACGCCGTCGCCGCCGCCCTCAGCCAGTTCGGCCACGGCGGGCGGTCCGCTTGAGTCGACCGGCGCCCGCTGCTGGGCACAGGACGGCAAACGACTGCAGCTCGGCGTACAGGTGCGGAATCCCGGCGGCGAGGCGGTACTCCAAGGGCTGCAGGTCGATCTGCCGCTTGGCGGACTGCGGGAGTTGGGCACGACCTGGGGAACGTGCGGGCAGCTGTCGGCACCGGACGCCACCCGCGAACTCCGGGTCGGCCCGGGTGCGACCGCCTGGCTGTCGGCGACCTTCGACGTGCTCGACCCGTGCCCGGCGCCCTACCCGGTGCGGTACACCGTGGCGTACCTGGACGGTGCGGGCGTCGCCCGGCAGGACCTCCTCGGCTCGTTCGCCGACCTGGGCGACGTGCCGTATCGCGGCTGCCCAAGCTGATCCGCTCCGCGCAGGGGGCCGGCCCCGGCGGTGCGGGCCGGGGCCGGCGTTCGAGCGAGGGGTGGTTCACATCAGGCGCGGTACGCGTTCCAAGCGCTCAGCATGCGGGTCGCCTGCCCGGCCGTGAACTCGTACATGCACGAATCGTAGGTGTAGTCCATGAAGTTGTGGATGGGGTCGACGCCCGACTGCGTGCACGTGTCGCGACCGGTCGGGCACGCGAAGGCCGCCGACTTCTCACGCGGGGTGTCCGAGACGCTGTCCCCGGTGGCACCACAGGCTCCCTGGAACGTGTGGTAGAGGTTCAGCCAGTGGCCGATCTCGTGCGTCGCGGTGTCGCCGAGGTTGTAGTTGGTGGCGCTGCCACCGGGCAACGACTCGTCGAGGATGACCACACCGTCGTAGGTGCCGATGCTGCTCGTCGGGAAGGTCGCCCAGCCGAGCAGGTCATCGGAGAGGTCTCCGGTGTAGATGTTGAGCGTACCGTCGCCGCCGGTCCGCAGCGCGGCCTTCATCGCGGTCTCGGTGGACGAGCCGTACACGATCGGGTACCAGGCCGCGTTGGTCCGGCGGTCGATCGACTGCAAGGTGAACTGGAACGACGTGTTCGTCGCGTACGCCGCGTTGAGGACGGCGATCTGGTTGGTGATCCAGCTGTCCGGGATGTTGCCGTTGGCCTGCGTGCCGTCCTCGCTGATCACGTGGAACACCACGGGGATCGTGATGACGGCCTGGATGCCGATGTCGGCCGTCGCGCTGCGGGCCGACACCCGGGCGGCGAAGTCCTTCTCGCGCTCGGCCACCTGAGCCGCGGTCAGCTCGTTCGGGTCGTGCCGGGCCGCGGAACCGTTGCGGGACCGCGCGTCGGCGGCACCGGCGGCCTCCGGGTCGTAGCAGGCGGCGCCAGGTGCGGCGGCTGCGACGAAGGCGGCGGGTGCGCCGGTCAGGATGGCCGCGGCGGCCATCATGGTGAGCCCGGCCGCGCTGATCGTTCGGCGGATGCGCATACGTTACCTCTTCCTCCCCAGTGGCCCCGCGGGGTGGGCGGAGCCACGTCCATCGATGAAGAAGAGCGTATTGCGAATTTCGAGATATCGAAATATGAGACACTGTTAAGTGTCTATTGCGGCTGGCTGGGAACCAGCCGGGAGCCTGACACATGACTCGGCGGCGACCGTTCCCGGGCCGCCGCCGATGTGACGATCGAGCTGATCAGACGGTCGGCGCCGCGGGCGGCAGCGGACCGGCCGGCGTGACGGTGACCGGCGCGGTCTCCTCCGACGGCATCAGGATCCAGAGGATCGGGTAGATCAGGATCTGGCTGCCCGGGATGACGAGCAGGATCAGGGCGAACAGCAGCCGCGCGGGCCACGGGTCGATGCCGAAGCGGCGGCCGAGGCCGGCGCAGACGCCGCCGAGCACGCGACCCTCGCGCGGACGGATGAGTCCTTCCTGACGCATGGACGCGTGGACGGTCTCCATGGTGATCCCCCTTTGTCGTGGTGGTATCACCAGCATCTCGCGCGGCGACGTCGCGGACATCGGGGTTCGGCCCTGGTCAGGCCCCTAGACCCGGGCTCAGGGATGCTCCGGATGCGCGGCGGCGACCGGGGCTTCGGGCTGCGCCGTGAGGTCGCTGACGTGCGTCTGGCCGTAGCCGTCGCGGTCCGGCCGGCCGTGCTCGCCCCGGGTCATCGCGAACTCCTCCTCCGGGCTGAGGATGAGCTTGTGCCGCCCCGCGACGGCGAAGTACGCGATCGCGGCGACGAACCAGATCGCCACGCCGACGACGCCGGGCCGGTAGTCGTCCCGGACGAACAGGGCGGCCAGTGAGATCAGCGCGATGACGCCCGCGACGGCCGCTCCGGCGATCCCGAGCGGGCTGCGGTAGGGGCGTTCGATGCCGGGCAGGCGACGCCGCAACAGGATGAACGACAGCATCTGCATGAAGTAGGAGATCACCCCGCCGAAGACCGCCATCGACAGCAGGGCGGCGCTGACGTTGCCGCCCAGCCATTTGTTCTCGGTCGCCAGGTAGAGCAGCAACGCCAGGGCGTACCCGAGGACTCCCCCGCCGAGCAGCGCGACCCACGGCGTCTTGCGCTTGCCGTGAGTGATCGACAGGACGTGCGGGTAGTACCCGGCGCGCGACAGCGAATACACGTTCCGCCCGTACGCGTAGATGATCGTGTGGAAGCTGGCCACGAGCCCGGCCACGGCGACCAGGCCGAGCAGCGAGGCCGAGGTGCCCTGGCCGAAGATGGTCTTGAACCCGTCGAGCAGCGGCTCGCCGGAGTCCCGCAGGCCCTCGGCGCCGGGCTTGATCCCCGTGTTGAGGAACAGTACGCCGAACGCCGCGACCAGCAGGGTGAGCAGCCCGTAGACGGTGCCGCGCGGGATGTCCCGGCGCGGGTCGTGCGACTCCTCGGCGGCCAGCGGCAGTTCCTCGATCGCCAGGAAGAACCAGATCGCGAACGGCAGCGCCAGGAAGACGCCGCTGAACACGCCGAACGGGAACCAGCTGGAGTTGCCGGGATCGGGCGCGATGTTGAGGGCGTTGGCGGAGAAGTCGAGGTCCGGGATCGCGGCGACGAAGAACACCGCGAGGATCGCCAGCGCCAGTACGCAGATCACCACGGTGAACCGCATGGTCATCTCGATGCCGGCCAGGTTGAGCAGCAGGAAGATCGCGTAGCAGATCAGCCACCAGACCGGCTGCGGGATGCTGACCCCGACCAGATCGTCCACGATGGACTGCAGGTAGCTGCCGATGAAGGTGACCACGACGGCCGGGGTGACGATGTACTCGATGCTCTCGGCGACGCCGGTGATGAACCCGCCCCAGGGACCCATCGCCGATCGCGCGAACGAGTACGCCCCACCGGTGTGCGGCAACGCCGGGGACATCTCCGCGATGCTGAAGCAGAGCCCGAAGTACATGACGGCGATGACGACGGTGGCCACGAGCAGGCCACCGAAGCCGCCCGCGTCGAGCCCGAGGTTCCAGCCGGAGAACTCGCCGGAGATGACGGCCGCGACGCCGAGCGCCCAGAGCGACCACACTCCGGCATGCCGGCGTAACGCGCGTTGAGCGAAGTATCCGCCGTCCGCCTCGCGGTAGGTGACGCCTCCAGTGCTCTGCCCGGCCATCCCGCTCACCTCAGCTTCACGTGTAGCCCCGTGTTCGCTGCGCCGATGGGCAGAGGTTAAGTGCGATATTTAACTTGGTCAAGACACTCGTGTCACAGCCGCGTTACGCGTGCCAGATGACAATCCTGTCATCTCGTCGAGGTCGGCCCGGCAGTACGCCGATATTCCGTGAGCAGGTGATCAAAAGTTACTGACCACCCTCTTGACGTCGCATCAGATTCATTGATAGGAATCTGCCATTTGTTGGCGATCGGTGGACAGGACATCGGCCGAACGGATGTCTACCCCCACCCCGACGCTTTCGAGAGGGAAATCCGTGAAGAACACCCAACGCCTCGCCATAAGCGCGGCGATCGCGGTCGGAGGCATGGTGGTCGCGGCAACCGCGGCAACCGCCGTGAGTCCGGCCGCAGCACCGGCGCCCGTAACCCCGGCCGCCGCCTCGGCTCTAGCCGCCAACTCGGCGGCGGACCTCGTGGCCGGCAAGCCGGCCTACCTGCACGCGGGCAGCGAGGACAAGTTCGTCCAGCGCTCGGTCGTCTCCTCGGCCGGACTGCAGTACGTCCCCTACGAGCGGACCTACCGCGACCTGCGCGTCCTCGGTGGCGACTTCGTCATCGTGACCAACGCCAGCGGCCAGGTCACCGCGACCTCGGTGGCGCAGGAGCAGGCCATCAACGGCCTGTCCACCACCCCGAAGCTGTCCAAGGCGCAGGCCGAGAAGGTGGCCAAGGGCCAGCTCAAGACCGTCTCCGGCGTCGAGTCGACCGAACTGGTGGTCTACGCGATCGACGGCGCGCCGCGACTGGCGTACGAGTCGACCGTCCGCGGCACGAGCGCCGAGGGCGTCAGCAGGCTCACCGTCGACGTCGACGCGCTCACCGGCGCGGTCCTGAAGACCCGCGAGCGGGTCATGAGCGGCACCGGCACCGGCTGGATCAACGGCTCGGTGACGATCAACACCACCCTGTCGGGCAGCACGTACTCGATGACCCACTCGAGCGTCAGCAACATGCCCTGCCAGGACGCCTCCACCAACTCCACGTTCAGCGGCTCGGACGACGTGTGGGGCAACGGCACCGGCACCAACAAGGAGACCGGCTGCGTCGACGCGTTCTACGTGGCGCAGAAGGAAGCCGCGATGCTGAGCTCCTGGCTCGGCCGCAACGGCATGAACGGCTCGGGCGGCGCCTGGCCGATCCGCGTCGGCCTCAACGACCAGAACGCGTACTACGACGGCACCCAGGTCCAGATCGGCAAGAACACCGCCGGTCAGTGGATCGGCTCGGCTGACGTCGTGGGTCACGAGATGGGTCACGGCATCGACGACACCACCCCGGGTGGCATCTCGAACGGCAACACCCAGGAGTTCGTCGCCGACACCTTCGGCGCGGCCACCGAGGCGTTCGCCAACAACCCGAACGACCCGGCGGACTACCAGGTCGGCGAGGAGATCAACCTCGTGGGCAGCGGCCCGATCCGGTACATGTACAACCCCTCGCTCGCCGGTGACGACAACTGCTACTCCAGCAGCATCCCGGGCGAGGAGGTGCACGCGGCGGCCGGTCCCGGCAACCACTGGTTCTACCTGCTCGCCGAGGGCACCAACCCGACCAACGGTCAGCCCACCAGCACCACCTGCAACGGCTCGACCAGCCTGACCGGCGTCGGCATCCAGACCGCGATCAAGATCATGTACAACGCGATGCTGATGAAGACGTCGAGCAGCTCGTACCTGAAGTACCGGACCTGGACGCTGACGGCGGCCAAGGCCCTCGACGCGACCTGCGGTCTGTTCAACAAGACCAAGGCCGCGTGGGACGCGGTGAGCGTGCCGGCGCAGACGGCCGACCCGACCTGCACCTCGGGCACCCCGTCGCCGACCCCGTCGACCACCGCGACCAGCAGCCCGTCGCCGACCCCCAGCGGCACCTGCGCCGGCCAGAAGCTGCTCAACCCGGGCTTCGAGTCCGGCTCGGCGAACTGGACGGCCACCTCGGGCGTCATCGACAGCAGCACCAGCCAGCCGTCGCACTCCGGCACCTACAAGGCCTGGATGGACGGTTACGGCACCACGCACACCGACACGCTGCAGCAGGCCGTCGCCATTCCGGCGGGCTGCAAGGCGACGCTGACCTTCTACCTGCACATCGACTCCGCCGAGACCACCACCTCGACGCAGTACGACAAGCTCACGGTCACCGTCAACGGCACCAGCGTGGCGACCTACTCCAACCTCAACAAGGCGACCGGCTACGTCCTGCGTACCGTCAACATCTCCGCGTACGCCGGAACCACCGCGACCCTGAAGTTCACCGCAGCCGAGGACTCCTCGCTGCAGACGTCGTTCGTCGTCGACGACACGGCGATCACGCTCAGCTAGTCACAGTTCAGCTAGTCACAGTTCGATGATCAGGGTCATCTCCCCGTCGCCATGGCGACGGGGAGATGACCCTGATCATGTCTGCCGGGTAAGAGCAGGCTGAGCAGGCTGGTCAGCTGCCGAAGGAGCGGGCGAACCGGCGCTTCAGGGGCGGCACCGCGCTCATCGTCCGCAGCACCGTACGGAACATCGTGCGCCCGAAGCGGTTGGCCGAGGCGGCCTGCCGGGCGTTGCGCAGGGACTGCTTCACCGCGGCGAAACCGTAGTCGCGCATCTGCCGCTCGTACTCCGCCACCGCGGCAACCTGCGACAGCTGTCCACTCTCGACGGCGATGAGCTGCCTGCGCAGCAGATCGGCGTCGCGGAGAGCGGTGTTCGCCCCGATCCCGGCCATCGGCGTCATGTTGTGGATGGCGTCGCCGAGCAGCGTCACCGGACCGGTCGGCCACGGGTCCACCGGCGTCGCCGAGCGGATGCGGACGACGTTCACCGTCGCCGGGTCGGAGCCGCCGATCAGGTCGCGCAGCTCGGCCGACCAGTCCCGGGTGCGATCCAGGATCAGCCGCGTCAGCGCTTCCCCGTCGTAACCGTCCACATCCGACGGGAACCAGGCCGAGGCGTCGGCGTACGCCCAGAAGGTGTAGTCGGCGGCGTTGTCGAGCAGGAACCCCTCGGGCAGGCTCGCGTCCGGCGCGACGGTCGCCCGGTCGTGCCGCCACACGGCGGTGAAGAGGTTGCCGCGCCCGGCCGGGATCACCAGATTCGCGTCCCGGGTCAGCTGCTGCGGCAGCCGGGCGAGGGCGGACTCGGTCAGCCGGTGCTTGCCCGCGACGGCGGTCACGCCGGTGTCGATCCGGTCGGCGTGCGGCAGCAGCTGCCGGCGTACGCGTGAATTGGCGCCGTCGGCCCCGATTAGCAGGTCGGCGGTGGCGCTGGAGCCGTCCTCGAAGTACGCCGTGACCCGCCCGTCCGGCGTGGTCTCGTAGCGGGTGAAGGTCTTGCCGAGGTGCAGGACGTCGTCGAGCCCGGACAGCAGCACCTGGCGCAGGGAGATCCGGCTGACGCCGTAGTGCTGCTCGGCCGGATCGGGCGAGACCGCGATGTCCTCGTGCGAGATGTGCAGCAGGTTGGCGAATCGCTCGGTGGTGAACCCGAACCCGCCGTCGCCGGTCGACACGGTGTCGAGGAACGCCTGCCAGGCCGCCGGGTCCAGGCACTCGTGCAGCGCCCGGGAGCCGTGCGGGTTGATGTGGATGCGGTAGCCCTGGAGCCACTCGGTCCGCGTCTGGGACCGCTCGTAGACGGCGACCGGGATGCCCGCCCGGCGCAGCCCGTGCGCCAGGGCCAGCCCGCCGATGCCGCCGCCGATGATCATGACCGTCTGCTTCATACGAGCCAGTATCATCCGATCGCATGTCAGTTTCAAGTGTTTGTTTGATTAGCTCAGGCAGTTATATGACACAGTCACGACCGCTACGCTCGGACCATGAGCCAACCGCGCCGGTCACCCCGGGCCGAAGACCGCAAACGCGACCCCGAGCGGACCCGCGAGCGCATCCTCGACGCCGCGCTCGCGGAGTTCGGCGAGCACGGGTACGCCGGCGCCCGGATCAGCGCCATCGCGAGCCGAGCCGGGGTGAACCAGCAGCTCATCTCCTATTACTTCGAAGGCAAGGAAGGCCTCTACCGGGCGGTCGTCGGCCGCTGGCCGCAGTTGTCGGGCCCCAGCAATCAGCCCGGCATGCCGATCCACGAAGTCGTCGGCAACTTCCTGCGGATGAACGTCGACAACCGGGCCTGGTCCCGGCTGCTCGCCTGGCAGGGCCTGACCGGCGGCACCGAGACCAACGCAGCCGGGTCCAGCACAGCCGGGTCCAGCACAGCCGGGTCCAGCACAGCCGGGTCCAGCACAGCCGAGACCAGCACAGCCGAGGCCAGTGCAGCCGAGGCCAGCGCAGCCGGAGGCGACGGAAAGGTCGGGCCGGACCCGTTCTTCCGGGCGATCCTCGACGACGTCCAGCGCCGCCAGCGCGACGGGGAGATCGCGGCCGACCTCGACCCGGCGTATCTGCTGCTGGTGCTCTTCTCCGCGACGATGGTGCCCACCGTGCTGCCGCAGATCGCGGGGCAGCTGACCGGGCTCGCCGCCGACACGCCCGAGTTCCTGGACGCCTACGCGGAGCAGATCCGGCGCATCGTCGAACACCTTCGGTGAAGCCCGCGGCCAACGGCACTGGCGAAGACTGAGGAGCTGTCGGGAAGACTTCCCGGGCAGCTTCGGTGAAGAGTTGCTGAGCGGGGCGGCGGATCGCTACGCTCTACACCTTGGGCCGTCTGTCACGGCACAGCAAAGCGAGGCATCTGTCAACACCGCCTCTGCCATTAGAGCCACGGGAGCGCCACTTGTCAAGCCCATCGCACGAAAAAGTCGCCGAAGCGCGCGAGATCACCCCGGAGACGGACCCGGTCGCCGAGGAGCAGGCGGTCGTCACGATGCTCTACGGCCACCTCGACAAGCTGCGCGAACAGGCCGACGAGCGGCTGGCGGCGGCGCTGCGGCAGACCGGCGGCACGCAGCAGGACCGCTCGCAGCGCGAGAGCACCGTCCTGATGCACACGGAGCAGCAGGCGCAGTACTCGGCCGTCGAAAGTGGACTCGTCTTCGGCCGGCTGGACCTCGCCGCGCCGGACGACGCCGACCCGATCAGCAGCACCCGGCACATCGGCCGCATCGGGATCTTCGACGAGGAGCACGACTTCGAGCCGCTGCTGCTGGACTGGCGTGCCCCGGCGGCGCGGCCGTTCTACCTGGCCACAGCGGCCGCTCCGGACGGCGTACGCCGTCGCCGGCACATCCGGACGCACGAGCGGGAGGTCATCGGCGTCGACGACGAGGTGCTGGACCTGGCCGAGGCGGCCCAGGGCGACCAGCACCCGCACGAGTCGCTCACCGGTGAGGCGGTGCTGCTGGCCGCGCTGGGCGCGAAGCGTACCGGGCGGATGAAGGACATCGTCGAGACGATCCAGGCCGAACAGGACCAGATCATCCGGGCCGACCTGAGCGGCGTACTCGTCGTCCAGGGCGGCCCCGGCACCGGCAAGACCGCCGTCGCGTTGCATCGGGCGGCGTACCTGCTCTACACGCACCGCAGGGAGCTGTCGAGCCGCGGCGTGCTCGTCGTCGGCCCGAACGCCACGTTCCTGCGCTACATCGCGCACGTGCTGCCGTCGCTCGCCGAGACCGGGGTCCTGCTGCGTACGCAGGCCGACCTGTTCCCCGGCGTCCACGCCGGGCACGAGGAGCCGGACGTCGTGGCCGAGATCAAGGGCCGCGCCGTGCTGGCCGACGTGCTGACCCAGGCCGTACGCGATCGGCAGCGGGTGCCCGACGACTACCTGGAGATCGTGATCGACCAGGATTCGCTGCGGCGCACGGTGCTGCGGCTCGACCGGGCGGTGGCCGAGGACGCGCGGGCGGCCGCCCGGAGGTCCGGCAAGCCGCACAACCTGGCTCGGGAGACCTTCGACGCCGAGGTCATCCACGCGCTGTCCATGCAGCTCGCGGAGGAGATCGGCAGCGACCCGTTCGCCGACGACCCGCTCGGCGGCAACGACGCGCCCGGCGATCCGCTGCTGCTGGAGGAGGCCGACCTGGCCGAGTTCCGCCGGGAACTGCGCGAGGAGCCCGGTGTGCAGGCGGCCTTGGACTGGTGCTGGCCGATTCTGAGCCCGCAGCGGCTGGTCGGCGACCTGCTCGGCTCTGCGGAGCGGCTGGCCACGGCAGCGGCGAAGCTGCCGGTCGAGGAGCGTGCCAAGCTCCACCGATCGCGGGGCGACGCCTGGACGCCGGCCGACGTGCCGCTGCTGGACGAGGCGGCCGAGCTGCTCGGCGACGACGACCGGGACGCCCGGGCGCTCGCCGAGCGGACGCGCCGGCAGCTCGACGCGTACGCCGCCGGGGCGTTGCAGATCCTGCACGGTTCCCGGTCCATCGACCTCGAGGACGAGATCGATCCCGAACTGCTGACCGCGGCGGACCTGCTCGACGCGGCCCGCCTCGGTGGACGGCAGGAGGAGGTCGATCGGCGTACGGCGGCCGAGCGCGCGGCGGCGGACCGGCGCTGGGCGTACGGGCACATCATCGTGGACGAGGCCCAGGAGTTGTCGCCGATGGCGTGGCGGCTGCTCATGCGGCGCTGCCCGAGCCGGTCGATGACCGTCGTCGGCGACGTCGCCCAGACCGGCGTGATCGGCGGGGCGACCTCCTGGCAGGACGTGCTCGGGGCGTACGTCGCCGACCGCTGGCGGCTCACCGAGCTGACCGTGAACTACCGGACCCCGTCGGAGATCATGGCGCTCGCCAGCGGCGTCCTCGCCGCCATCGACCCGGCCATGCCGGTGCCCCGGTCGGTCCGCGACAGCGGTGAGCAGCCGTGGCTGGCCACTGTGGACCCCGACACCCTGATCGCCGAGCTGACCCGGGCGGTCGCGACCGAGGCCAAGCTCGTCGACGGCGGGCGCGTCGGCGTCCTGGTCCCGGCGACGCGCCTGCCCGCGTGGGGCGGCGCGATCGCCGAGGCCGTGCCCGGCGCGGCGGTCGGCGACGAGTCCGATCTGGACTCCGACGTGGTGGTGCTCTCCGTGCGGCAGGCCAAGGGCCTGGAGTTCGACACGGTGATCGTCGCCGATCCGGCCGGCCTCGTCGCCGAGTCCGCGCGCGGGCTCAGCGACCTCTACGTCGCGCTCACCCGCTCGACCAACCGCCTCGGCATCCTCTCCCCCGGCGAACTCCCCGCCGAACTCACAGGACGGTGAGGGCGACGACGCGGCGGCTCCACGGGCGGACGGTGACGCGTACGGTGTCACCGGGCCGCCCGCCCAGGCCGGACGGCCGCGCCCAGGCCACCGTCCGGTCTCCCGACCCGTCGTCCACGGCCAGGTAGGACCGGTCCGGGTCGTCCTTGCCCAGGACGGTCCCGGTCCACCGTTCCACCCACAACACCTGCGCGTCGAAGGTCCGGACGGTCGCGAGGTCCAGCATCGCGCGGATCAACTTGTACGCACCCAGCAGCGCCAGGAGTGTCCCCACCGTCACCAGCACCGTGTACGCGAGCTGAACCTCGATCCGGTCCCGGAACCAGATCAGCAGTACGCCGATCCCGAGCGTGACGAGGCCCTGCCGGACGAGCCGGGCGGTGGGCTTGCCGTAGCGCGGCCACAGGCGTGGATAGCGGACGCGGATGCGATGCCACTCGCCGCCGAACGAGGACCAGACGCGTTTGCGGTCGCCGAGGCCGAGATGCAGGACGCCGGTGACGACCCGGTTCACGCCGAGCGCGGCCCCGTAGGACAGGTAGCGATCCCACATCGCGACCGCCGAGGGCGGCAGATCCGCGAACGCCTCATGGCCGTGCAGCCAACCGCGTACGCCGAGCCACCGGGCGGCGACCTCACGGCCGGCCGGGGTGTCCCGTTCGCCCTGGTCGGCCACGGCCGCGGAGCTGAAGACGCCGAGCGAGATCAGGAACGCCGCGATGGCCGCGCCGACGGCGCCACCGGTGTTGTCGCCGCCGCCCTCGGCCGGCTGCAAGGACAGCCAGTGGAAGACGGCCCAGGCGATCACCAGGGACACCCCGGCGGCCAGCGCCATCAGCCCGGTGACGAGAGCCGCGGGGAACCGCCGCTGGGACAGCCCGAGGCGGCGCGCCTCCGCGACGATCGCACCCCGGAGCCGCTTGTCCCACGTCTGGGCCTGGCCCTCGTCGCGGAAGGTCAACGCGGACACCGGCAGGACGCCCCCGTGCGCGAGGTGCTTGACGCGATCGAGGATCTGCCGCTCGAACGGCAGCAATCCGGTGTCCGGCTGTTCGCGTACATGAATGGTCGTCTGAAGTGGATCGTCGCCGGGCTGGCGCAGCTCGAGATGCCCGCGGGCCGCGAGGTCCACGAGCGTGGCCTCGCCCGCGTCCTCGGTGATCTCCCACCCGGAGGCGATGAGACTGACCACTGCGGGCGGCTCCGTGCCGAGGTCTGGTGTGGACGGTGCAGGGTGGACGCCGCGCGGCCGGGTGACCAGTCGGGCCGCCTCGAACGCGCCGTACCAGGCAGCCGTCGCCGCCGCCGCGAGCCCGGCGTCGAGAAGGTGGACGTTCATCAGAATCGGACCTGGACCGGACCCCGCTCCGCCCCGGCCGCCTCGAAGAACTCGGCCGTCCGGAAGCCGGTGGCCCCGGCCACCAGGTTGGTCGGCAGCGACTCGACGGCGTTGTTCAGCGATTGCACGGCGGTGTTGTAGAACTGCCGGGCGTAGGCGATCTTGTCCTCGGTGGTGGCGAGTTCGCTCTGCAGCGCGAGGAAGTTCTGGTTGGCCTGGAGCTGCGGGTACGCCTCAGCCAGCGCGAAGATCCGGCCCAGCGCCGAGGTCAGCGCGTTCTCGGCCGCCGACGCCCCCGCCACGCCCTGCGCCGACATCGCGGCCGTACGCGCCTGCGCGACCGCCTCGAAGGTGGCTCGCTCGTGGTCGGCGTAGCCACGGACCGTCTCGACGAGGTTCGGGATGAGGTCGTGCCGGCGCTTGAGCTGCACATCGGTCTGCGCCCAGGAGGCGCGGACCTGGTTGCGCAGCCGGACGAGCCGGTTGAACGCCGAGACGAACCAGACGACGAGCAGGATCACGAGGAGGACAGCGACGATGCCGATGATCAAACCGGGGGACATGGCTTTCATGAAGCCTGTTGTAGACAGTCCCCGCAAGGTCCGTTCGTCCGCACGGCTCCGCCGTTCGGGGCAGAATGCGGGGTATGCAGTTGCCCGTGATGCCGCCTGTCTCGCCGATGCTGGCCAAGCCAGTGAAGGGCATCAGCGCCCTGGACTCGGCCGGGGCGCTGAGTTTCGAGCCGAAGTGGGACGGCTTCCGGTCGATTGTGTTCCGCGACGGCGACGAAGTCGAGATCGGCAGCCGCAACGAGCGGCCGATGACGCGCTACTTCCCGGAGCTCGTGGCGGCGTTCCAGGAGAATCTGCCGCCGCGCTGCGTCGTCGACGGCGAGATCGTCCTGATCTCCGGCGACCGCCTGGACTTCGAGGCGCTCCAGCTGCGGCTGCATCCGGCGGCCAGCCGGGTCAACCTGCTCGCCGGGCAGACACCGGCGTCGTTCGTCGCCTTCGATCTGCTGGCGCTGGGCGACCAGGACTGCACCCGGCTGCCCTTCGAGCAGCGCCGGGGCCTGCTGGAGCAGGCGTTGTCGGGCGCGCAACCGCCGATCCACCTGACCCCGGCGACGACGGACCGCGTACTGGCCGAGGAGTGGTTCCATCAGTTCGAGGGAGCAGGGCTCGACGGGCTCATCGCCAAACCGCTCGCCGGGGCGTACGAGCCGGACAAGCGCACGATGTTCAAGGTCAAGCACGAGCGGACGGCGGACTGCGTGGTCGCCGGCTATCGGCTGCACACCAGCGGATCGGATCGGATCGGATCGTTGCTGCTGGGTCTCTACAACGACGACGGGCAGCTGGCGAGCGTCGGAGTGATCGGCGCGTTCCCGATGGCCAAGCGCATCGCGCTCTTCGAGGAGCTGCAACCGCTCGTGACCACCTTCGACGACCATCCGTGGAACTGGGCCAAGCTCGTGCCCGAAGGCGGGCGTACGCCCCGGGGGTCGGAGTACAGCCGCTGGAACGCCGGCAAGGACCTCTCCTTCACACCGTTGCGTCCTGAGCGGGTGGTGGAGGTGCGCTACGACCACATGGAAGGGCCACGCTTCCGGCATACGGCCCAGTTCGTCCGCTGGCGTCCCGACCGGGAACCCGAGTCCTGCACGTACGCCCAGCTCGACGAGCCGGTGAAGTTCGAGCTGGCCGACGTCCTGGGGCTACCGGGCGCGTAGCCCGTCCACGACCACCCGCAACATCGGCTCGGCCAGTTCGGGCGCGTTCTCGCTGCCCACCGCGACGCTATGGGTCAGCCGCAGGAGCACCGCCGGGTCGACGTCCTCGCGTACCTCGCCGGTCTCCTGCGCTGCCCGGAGCAGCTTGCCCAGCCCGCCCCGCAGGGTGTCGCGGCAGAACGTCAGGACCTCGCCCTCGCTGTCCAGCGTCGCCTTCACGGCCACGCCGAGGCCGCGCTTGCTCTTGGCGTAGTCCACCTGGACCCGGAGGAAGGCGATGAGCGCCTCCATCGGCGGCAGCGTCGCCGCGAACTCCTCGGCCTGGGCCGCCAACCCCTCGACGCCTTCCTGGTAGACCGCGCCGAGGAGGTCTTCACGGTTGGCGAAGTGGCGGTAGAGGGTGCCGGGCCCGACGCCCGCGCGCTTGACGATGTCGTCGAGGGAGGCCTTCTCGCCGTTCTCGGTGAAGGCGTCACGGGCGGCGTCGATCAGCCGCTCCCGATTACGCCGCGCGTCGGCCCGCAAGGCTCACTCCCTTTATCCGGAGAGATTCTCCGGATAGACTTGCGAACCGGAGGACTCCTCCATATGCTAACTCACGAACGTAACCGGAGATAGTCTCCGTTTATGCGTTCGTCGAGGAGTTCCTCATGTCTCAGCAGACCCTGCCCACTCGCACCGCGTCCGGAAACGCACGGCCCGGCGCACCGGCTCGCGAGGCGCCGCCGCACCGGCCCGGACTCGCCCTGGCGATCGTGCTCACCTGCCAGCTGATGCTGATCCTGGACGCGACCGTCATGAACGTCGCGCTCCCCCGCATCCAGTCCGACCTCGGGTTCACCGCCGCGAGCCTGTCCTGGGTGATGACGGCGTACTCGCTCACCTTCGGCGGCCTGCTGCTGCTCGGCGGCCGGATCGGCGACATCTTCGGCCGCCGCCGGGCGTTCGTCGCCGGCGTCGCGCTGTTCACCGTGGCTTCCCTGGTCGGCGGCTTCGCCACCTCGGCCACCTGGCTCATCGCCGCTCGGCTGGCCCAGGGCGTCGGCGCGGCCCTCGCCGGGCCGAACACGATCGCCCTGGTCACCACCACCTTCACCGAGACCAAGGCGCGTATCCGCGCCCTGTCGCTGCTCTCCGGCATCGCCAGCGCCGGGTTCGCGATCGGGCTGATCCTGGGCGGCATCCTCACCCAGGCCGCTTCCTGGCGCTGGGTGCTCTTCGTCAACGTGCCGTTCGGCATCGCCGCCGTCCTGCTCGCACCCCGGTTCGTCCGGGAGCCCGAGCGACACCCGGCGCGGCTGGACATCCCGGGCGCGCTGACCGCGACCGCCGGGGTGGCCGCACTGGTCGCCGGATTCACCCGGGCCGCCGAGGAAGGCTGGTCCGACCCGTGGACGGCCACGTTGCTCGGCGGCGGCGTACTGCTGGTGGCGGGGTTCCTCGCGATCGAGGCGCGCACCCGTCAGCCGATGCTGCCCCTGCGGCTGTTCGCCGACCGCAACCGCGCCGCGGCGTACGCGATCTTCCTGCTCGGCCCGGCCGCGATGATGTCGATGTTCTTCTTCCTGACGCAGTTCCTGCAGGACCTGCGCGGGTTCGACGCCCTGCGGACAGGGGTGGCGTTCCTGCCGATGGCCGGGGCGATGTTCGTCCTGACCCGGGCGATGCCCCGGATCCTGCCGAAGTTCGGTCCCCGGCGGCTGGCGCTCACCGGCATCCCGGTGATGATCGCCGGACTGCTGTGGACGACACAGCTCACGGCGAGCACGGCGTACTTCCCGGGGGTGTTCGGGCCGATGCTGCTCATGGGCCTCGGCATGGGGCTCGGGTTCGTCCCGCTGACCCCGACGATCATGGCCAACGTGCCGGCGCGGGACGCGGGCGCGGCCGGTGGCGCGATGCAGACGATGCAGCAGACCGGCGCCTCGCTCGGCCTCGCCGTGCTCGTCACGGTCTTCGGCACGGCTTCCCGGCACGCGGCGTCGTCGGGCTCGTCGACGCTCGACGCGACCATCCACGGCATGACCACGGCGTTCACCGTCGCGGCCGGCTTCGCGGCGATCGCCCTGCTGGTGGCGACCACTTTCCGCAAGCGCTGACCGCTTTCAGCCCGCCGGCTCACCGCGTTCTCGCCGGCTCACCGCGTGCTCGCCAACGCTCGCTGCCGCCGACTTAGGCGCTGGATCAGGGTTCTCGGTCGAATCTTGGACCAAGATTCGACAC
>NZ_JBFBAZ010000075.1:0-38397 GCF_040682475.1 Hamadaea sp. NPDC051192 | reverse complement strand
GCGGCCGGCACCGGGTGCGTGCGTTCGGCCGGCCCCGCCCCCGCGAGGCTCGCCAATGGCCGGGGGGGCGGCCTCGCCCGCCCCCGCGACGATCTATGCTAAATGGCGGTGACGTTGTCCGCCTGCGGGCCCTTCTGTCCTTGCTTGACCTCGAACTGGACCTTCTGGCCCTCGTCGAGCTGCCGGTAGCCACTGCTGGCAATGGCTGAGTAGTGAACGAAAACGTCAGGGCCGCCGTCGTCCTGCTGGATGAAGCCGAACCCCTTGTCGGCGTTGAACCACTTCACGGTTCCCGTTGCCATGTGCCGTCTCCCATTCGGGTGCGGATTCAGACCTGCGAAAGAGAACGAAGGCCGTATCACTTTGACCAGTCCGCACCCGTCCACCGTAGCCCCACATCGAGTCGAAGGGGGCATCGTGTCCGACATAATCATCCCAGTTGAGATCCAGAGCCCGGCCACCGCACGGCAATTCCTCAGCGGAATGGTCGCCGACGCCTCGGCCGAGGACCCCACCGGAGACCAGCTCGTCTACACCCCGGTGGCGCTGGTCCCGGAGATCAGCCTCTACCTGGCCGTCGACGCCATCCTGTTCTGGGCGCGGCTGGAGGCGGCGGCGAAGATGCCGCTGCCGGCACCGTTCTGGGCGTCTGCCTGGGCCGGCGGGCAGGCCGTCGCCCGCTACCTCCTCGACCACCCCGAGGCGGTCCGCGGCAAGTCGGTCCTGGACATCGGCTCCGGCTCCGGGCTGGCCGCCATCGCCGCCGCCCGCGCCGGCGCTCATGTCGTGGCCAACGACATCGATCCGCTCGCCGTGGCGTCGATCAGCGTCAACGCCGAGGCCAACGCCACCGAGGTGACGCCGCACCTGGGCGACATGCTGGGCGGGACCGGGTACGAGGCCGACATCGTCCTGGTCGGCGACGCGTTCTACAACGAGGAGATCGCCGCGGCCCTGCTGCCGTACCTCCGGCGGGTGCTGGCCGCCGGCGGCCGGGTCCTCATCGGCGACCCCGGCCGCGGCTACCGGCCTGAGCAGGGCATGGACCTGCTGGCGACCTATCGCCACCCGGACATCGGCACCTTCGGCGACGCCTATCTCGACGAGGTCCAGGTCTTCGAACTCCGCCCCGACCTGGCCTAGACAGCCCCACCGCCGGCTCCGGCCGCCATGCCGGCTCCGGCCTACGCGGGCTCTGGCAGCTACGTGGGCTCTGGCAGCTACGCGGGCGGATCAGGGATCTGGGTCGAATCACGGTCCAAGATTCGACCCAGATCCGTGATCCGGCGCGCAAGGCCGAAGCGGGGACGGCGCCCGAGGAACCGCGGCGGACGGTGCGGAAGAGCGGGTCAGTCGCGGGCGCAGGTGGGGCATTGGCCGCGCCGGCGCAGGTGGTAGCCGATGGCGGCGAGCACCAGCGCGACGCCCCACGGCGGCCAGAACAAGACGGGGGAGACCTCGCGCACGGCGTCCGCGCCCTGGAAGACGAACACGCCGGGGGTCGCCACGAAGGCCATGATGCCGACGGCAGCGGCCGGGATGGTGGCCAGCTTGATCGGTACGCGCTTGCCGGCCAACCCGATCATCCAGCGCGGGAAGCGTTCGCCCCAGGGCCGGATCAGTCCTACGGTGAGGATCGCGCCGATGGTGGCCGCCGCGCCCAGGCCCAACCCGACCCAGTACGCCCCGTTGCTCTTCAACTCCGGGATGTCGGACGAGTCGACCCCGCCCAGTCCGACGTTGAAGATCCAGGCGAAGCGGAACAGGGCGTACACCATGGGGGTGGCGGCGGCGACGTAGACGGCCCAGCGGCCCCACCGGGTCGCGGCGGCGCGGCTGGTGAAGCGCCCGGCCCCGCCGCACTCCACACAGGCGTTCCGGGTGAGCCGCTGCCAGCGCAGCAGCGTACGCGCCAACAGCAGGCCGGCGACCACGCAGAGCACCTCGTTGAGCAGCGCCCAATTGAACACATCGGATGGATCGAACTTGCTCCACACGCCGAACGGCGTACCGATGATCAGAATCGGGGCGTATCCGGCGACCATGAGCAGCCGGGCGTCGGTCATCACGACGATGAGCCCGGCGACCGCCGTCCAGCCGCCGACGAGGACCGCCGTGCGGGCCACCCCCGTCAGGCGTACCACTGGCTGTGCGTCGAGGGCGAAGGCGGTGACCGCCACGCCGAGCAGGACCACCGCGAAGATCGGCGCGGCGATCCGCGGGTCGGCGGCCCGCAGCAGGTGGGTGGCGTTGTGACCGTCGCCGGCGCCGAACGGGAAGCCGGCGCCGGTGACCGCCCAGCCCAGGGCGAGCAGCGCGTAGAGCGAGAGGTAGACGGTGGCCGGCCGGTCTTTGAAGATCGTCATGCGTCCACCGTCGTCGAACGCCGGGGCCAGGGGTTCCCTCGCGCGAGGGAGCTCGACCGGCCCGGCCGGGGGAGATCAGCCGCCGGGCGTGACGAACCCCGACTCGTACGCGGCGATCACGGCCTGCGTGCGGTCCCGCGCACCGAGCTTGGCCAGCAGATTCGCCACGTGGGTCTTGACCGTCTCCACGCTGACGACCAGCCGTGCCGCGACCTCCGCATTGGACAGTCCACTCGCGATCAACCGCAGGATCTCCGCCTCGCGCTCGGTGAGCTGAGCGGGCAGCGGCTTCGGCCGGGCGTGACCGGCGATCATCGCGCGCAGCGCCGCCGGGAACACCAGCGATTCGCCCGCCGCCGCGACCCGGATCGCCTCCAGCACCTCGGCCGGGCGGGACCGTTTGAGCAGGAAGCCGCTCGCCCCGGCGCGCAGCGCGGCATAGACGTAGTCGTCGTTCTCGAAGGTGGTGATGACGATGATCTTCGGCGGTCGAGCCGACACCGCGAGCAGCCGCTCGGTCGCCGAGATCCCGTCGACCAGCGGCATCCGCACGTCGATGAGCAGCACGTCCGGCCGGTGCCGGGCGACGAGGTCGGGCACGTCGGCGCCGTCCGCGCCGGTCCCGACCACGGTCATGTCCGGCGCGGCGCCGATGATGGCCGCCAGCCCCACCCGGATCAGCTCGTCGTCGTCCACCAGCGCTACGCGTACGGCAGCCACGCCGTCACCCGCCATCTCGCCCCCTCGATCGGTCCCGCCTCGATCCGCCCGCCCAGCAACGCGACCCGCTCGCGCAGGCCGGACAGGCCGCGGCCGCCGCCGGAGCGCGGGATCCGCGGGCCGCCGCCGAGCGCGTTGGTGATCTCGACGGTCACGGTCCGATCGCCCACCACCACGATCACCTGCGGGTACGCGTCGTCCGCGTGCCGGGCGGCGTTCGTGAGTCCCTCCTGGACGATCCGGTACGCCTCCCGGCGTACGACGCCGGGCAGCCGCCCGAGATCCCCGGTGATCTTCGCATGGGCGGCGAGGCCGGCAATGTCGCCGCTCGGGGCGTCCTCGCGCAGCCGATCGCGACGCAGCAGGCCGAGCACGTGATCCAGATCGGCGGCCGCCTCCCGGCTGCGTTCCTCGATGGCGGCCAGCGCCCGCTCGGCGAAATCCGGATCGGTACGCAGCAGTTCCCGGGCCGCCCCGGCCTGCACGACCGCCACCGTCAGCGCGTGCCCCACCGAGTCGTGCAACTCCCGGGCGAGCCGATTGTGTTCGAGCAGGAGTTCCTGCCGCTCCTCCAGCGCCCGGATCCGTTCCACGGCGGACGGGCCCAGCAGCACCGGCGCCATCAACCTCCCCAGCGCCCCCAGCCCGGCGACCGCGTACGCCGCGACGGTGACCTCGGCGGCGGTGATCGCCAAGCCGACCGCGGCGTTGTAGGACACCGCCAGTACCGGTCCGGCCGGTAGCACGATGACGAGCCCAGCGCCCAGCACGGCACCGCCGCCGACGTGCAGGAAGTACCACAACGCCGCCCGCAGCCGGGTCTGCGGATCGAGCCGGGCGTCCGGCAGCGGATCGGGCAGGTCGACGTCGAGCAGCGTACGCGCGGCGGCGATCTGCAACCCGCGAGTCGCCGGGAGCAGCGCCGGGGTCAGCCCGATGGCGGCCCCGACGACGATCAGCGACAGTGCGACCGCCGCCCCGTTGGTCCGCCACACTTGAGCGAGCGCCCAGCCGAGCACGGCGTACGGGGTCGCGATGACGCTGCCGAGCAGCAGGTAGACGCCGCGACGGCCGACCGTGCGCAACGGGTCGAGCAGGCGGCGCCAGGACATCGAACCAGCCTAACCGGCAGCCGACCCGGCCCGGCGTCGCCGCCAGTACGCCACCGTCAGCGCACCGAGCAGCGGACCCCACAACACCAGCGGCAGGTACATCGCGATGGCGAGAACGCCTTTCCAGTGATGCATGGTCAACGGGTCGGGGACGGTCATCGGCCGGCCGGTGATGGTTCGCGAGAACGGCACCGTCACGAGCGCCGCCGTCCAGATCACGGTGAGCAAGGCGGCCCCGGCGGCGGCCGGAACGATCGCGGCGAGCGGCGGCACGGGGCGACCCCGCAAGCCGGGAAGCCACTTCGGGAAGACCTCGCCCCACTGCGCGACGAGCCCGACCGCGGCGAACGCCACGGCCTCCGAGAAGATCGACAGCAGCACGACGTAGACGCTGGTCGGCATACCGAGCGTCCGGTCGTCGCCGGCGAGGACGGCCGGACCGCCGTAGACGATCGGCAGCTGCAACGTCCAGCCGGAGATGCGCCACAGACTCGATGGGACGACGGTCAACGGGACGATCACGGCGGCGGTCCGGGCCCAACGCGGCACCCCGGCGACGGGCGTATGGGCGGCGGCCCACGCGGTGCGAATGGTCATGCGGCCAGCCTCGCGGCGCAGCGCGGAAGCGAGATCCCTCGCGAGAGGGAAGATCGCTCACCGCTTCGAGGGATCACCTGTGTCCTGCCGCGTAAACTCACGCACGACTGGAGGTGCCGGTGAGGCAGTTGAGCGAGGTCCAATGGTCATACTGGCAGGCCTATCTCGAGACTCTCCCGCCGGAGAGCCGGCCGGCCGATCCCTTCGTCGAAGCGGCCTTCGCCGGACCGAGGGAGTCGACTGACGAGCTGCTCGACTTGTACCTGACGGGGCGGAAGACCGCCGGTAGCAGCATCAAGGAGGACTTCGTCGCGGCTGGCGATCCGTTGCCAGAGGTCGGCAATTTCTGGATCCTGCTGAACAGCCGAGACGAGCCGGGCTGCCTCCTGCGGACCGAGAAGATCGCGGTGCACAAGTTCTATGACGTTCCGCCCGAGGTCGCCTTGGCCGAAGGTGAGGGAGACCTGTCGCTGGACCATTGGCGACGAGTGCATCAAGCGATATACGAGCCGCATCTCGCGGAGTGGGGGCTGGCATCGATCGCGGATGCGACCGTCGTCACGGAGTACTACACGTTGGTGTTCACATAGCCCCGTCTTCCCCAGGCTGCGAGTTACGGTCGATTCCTCATGGTCCATCCGCTTGACGACGTCGTACGCTCAGCGCTGACCGGCCCGCACGCGCACCTGGCGCAGCGGTGCGGCCGCATCCTGCGGTATCCACCCGATGTCCTGCGGTTCATTGCGATCCCTGATCCAGCCACCGCGGGGGACTGGGCGGATGTCGCCACGCTGGTCGGACCCGAACAGGCCCCGGTCGCGGGCGTAGTCGTGCTGCCGCCCGTCGGTTGGAAGGTGACCGGCGTCGGGCCTGGGCTGCAGCTCGTGACCGACCGCGACCATCCACGGAGGCCGAATACGGCGCACGGGGCCCGTGCGGGCGACGACGTGCTGACCCTCGGCCCAGCCGATCTGCCCGAGATCGTGGAGTTCGTCGCGCGTCACCGCAATGGCCGCGCCTTCCTGCCTCGGACCTTGGAATTGGGGGTCTACCTCGGCATCCGGCGCGGAGGCGTACTGGTGGCGATGGCGGGTGAACGGCTGCGTCCGGTGGGCTGGACCGAGGTCAGCGCGGTCTGCACCGATCCGGGCCACCGTCGGCAGGGCTTGGCTGCTCGGCTGCTCGACGTCCTGGTGTCCGGCATCCACGAGCGCGGCGAGAACGCCTTCCTGCACGTCGCGGCGGACAACGTCGCCGCGCTCGGCCTCTATGAGCAGTTCGGCTTCCGGCTACGGCGCCCGATCACGATGGCGGCCGTGCACATCCCTGGTGACCGTGATCTAGGCTGACGGGCCGTGGGCTTTCGGATACGCAAGACCTTCCAGGTTCTGCCGGGCGTACGGCTGACGGTGTCCAAGAGCGGCATCGGCTACTCGGTCGGCGTACGCGGGGCGCGGTTGACCAGGACGGCCCGGGGCCAGGTCATCGGCACCATCGGGATTCCCGGCACCGGGATGTCGTACGTCAAGACGCTGCGCGGATCGTCGAAGTCCCGCAAGAACGCCGTCCCGGCTCAGCGCTCCGCTCCGGCCCAGCGCACTGCCCCGGCCGAAGTCGAAGCGCCCGAGGTGGACGGCGTACCCGCGCCGCCGGAGCCCGCGCTGTTCGCGCCCCGGGCGGAGAAGAAGCTCTATCGGGCGCTGATCAGCGATCCGAATCCGGCCGAGATTCCGCGCATCGGTGCGGCGTACCCGGAGTGGGCGCCGCTGTGCGACACCCTCGACGGGCTGCTCGCGTACCGGGACGAGGACTTCGAGCGGGCCGAGGACGCGCTGGCGGCGGCGTTCGATTCCGGGCGGGACGCGGCCCGGCATCCGTTCATCCGCCGGTACGCGCCGTACGCGAGCGTCGAACTCGAACTCGCGCCCGGCGTCGAGGTGATGCTGCCGATCAGCCGCGAGGCGGTCGGGCTGACCTTGGCCGAGTTGTACCAGTACAGCGACCGGCTGGGGTTGGCGATCGAGACCGTCGAGCAGTTGGAGCCGACGTTCTCGGCTGCCGTCTCGCTCGCCGAGTTGTACAGCGAGGCCGGCCACCATGACGAGGTCGTCGACATGACGAACGGGCTGGCGGCCGAGAGCGACGCGCACGCGCTGCTCCTGGTGCTGCGCGGCCGGGCTTTGCGAGAGCTGGACTACCTCGAGGCCGCGCGGGAGGCCCTCAAGCAGGTCGTGAACAAGCGCACGATCGACGTCGAGATCCGGCTTCGGGCGTTGCTGGAGCGCGCCAACACCTACCTCGCCGAGAACAAGCCTGGGTACGCGCGCAAGGACCTCGAACGCATCCTGGCCGAGGACGCCGGCTATCCCGGTCTGGCGGAAGCGCTCAAGGAACTGAACGCCTGAACCCGTTCCGGCACGCGGATCAGGTACGCGGCCGGAAGACGCCCATCCGGTCGACGCCTTCCTGGATGACGCCGTAGGAGTTCTCCGGCACCGCGTTCCACGTCCCGACGAGCGTGCCGAAGGGTTCGGAGACGATCAGCCGCGACTCGTCGGAGACTTGCTGTAGCCACGAGTGCTCGGGGTAGAGGTCGCGCAGCGCGCGTACGTCGGTGCTGAAGAAGAGCGACCGCGAGTGCCGGGCCGTCGAGTACCGGAACGCCCAGAGGCGTTCGCCGTCGGAGGTCGCGATGGTCATCTGCAGCACGTCCGGTACGCCGTGCGCGGCGGCGACGTCCTCGACGAACCCGGCCATCCGGGCGACCGCGCCAGGTGTGTCGTCGGCGAGCCCGAACGTCAACGCCAGGTAGAACATCAGCTCGGAGTCGGTCGAGCCCTCGATCGACGGATACAGCTCGGGGTCGACGGCGAGGACGAGGTCTCGTTTCAGCTTTCCGAACTGGGCGATCGACCCGTTGTGCATCCACATCCACCGGCCGTGGCGGAACGGGTGGCAGTTGCTCTCCTGGACCGGCGTACCGGTGGAGGCGCGGATGTGGGCGAGGAAGATCTGCGACTCGATGTGGGTGGCGAGATTGCGCAGGTTCCGGTTGTTCCAGGCCGGGTCGACGCTGTGGAACACGGTCGGCTCGCGGCCGACGTACCAGCCGATGCCGAAACCGTCCCCGTTGGTCGTCTCGACTCCCAGCTTCGAGTGCAGACTCTGGTCGATCAGCGAATGGGTGGGCTTGTAGATCAGCTCCTCCAGCCGGATCGGCGAGCCGTAGTAGGCGAGCCAGCGACACATGCCACCACGATGATCGGTGCCTGTCGGCGGAGGCTTCACCCGGTGCGGGTGATCCGGGCTCGTCAGGGTCGGCTGAACAGCTCGTCGATCGCGCGACGGGCGTTGCGGAGATAGTCGTCGCGACCGGATTCCAGACCGTACGCGAGATCCTCCAAGGCGGTGCACCGGGCGTAGAACACGGCCCGTTCGCGGGTCTGCTCATCCAGGCCCGGGTGCAGCACGTCGAGGGTGTGCACGCCGAGGTCGCGGGCCAGCCGGCCCAGGTCGGCGGCGGGATCGGCGACGGCGCAGTCGGACCAGTCGATGATTCCCGTGATCGTCGCCCCCTCCACGAGGACGTGCTCGACTCCCAGGTCGTTGTGGGCGAAGACCAGCCGTTCGGCGGGCTCCGGCGGATCGTCGGCGAGGAAGCCCGCGGTCAGGCGGCGTACGCCGTCGGGCAGGTGCTCGGCCAGGTCCCGGGTCTCGGCCAGCCAGGCGGCCGGGGGCGTGTCGTCCACCCCGGTCAGGTCGCCGAGGCGCTCGGCGGGCGCGGTCTGCAACCGGGCGAGGAAGGCGCCGAGCACGGCCGCATGCCCGTCGCGCTCGGTCTGGGCCAGCAGCGGTCGGCCGGGGATCCAGCGGTACACGAGCAGCCCGTGTTCGGGCCGGATCAACACCGGCTCGGGGACGGGCAGCTGGGCGTACTCGGGTAGGACCGCGAGGATGGCCGCCTCCCGGCGCACGTCGGCGGCGGCGTCAGGGCCGGCGGCCACCCGGGCCACCAGGTCGTCGTTCACGGCGTACGCGTGATGGTCGAGTCCGCTGCCCAGCGGCGTGACGGAGCGGACCGCGAGCTCGGCCGGCAGCAGAGCGCGCACGTCTTCGGGGATCACGATCCCGAGGATAAACGGCCGAGGCAGGCGGTTCCGGTCCACAGAAAGCCCCGCTAAGATCCGCTGAAAGCGCTTTCCAAGCCGAGGCGCTGCCGAGACTCTTCAGGAGTGACATTGGGTCGCGACCGCACCCCGCCGTCCGTGGTACTCGTCGGTGCGCACGGGCACGGCCGGGGCCACCTCGAACATCTCGCCGCGCGGACGGCGGACGGCCGGGTCCGGCTCGCCGGCGTGGCCGACGTACGCCCGCTCGACGAGCAGCAGCAGGCGCTCGCGGGCGACAGCGTCTTCGACACCGACGCCGCCCGGGTGATCGCCGAGGTGCGCCCGGCGATCGTGGTGATCTCGACGCCGATGCACACGCACTCCAGCCTCGCCCGGTTGGCCTTCGAGGCCGGGGCGCACGTGTTGCTGGAGAAGCCGCCGACGCCGACGATGGCCGAGTTCGACGCCCTGCTCGCCGCGCAGCAGGCCGCCGGGGTGGCCTGTCAGATCGGCTTCCAGGCGTTCGGCTCCGGGGCGTACGCCGAGCTGGCGAACCTGGTGTCGACCGGGGCCCTCGGCGAGGTACGCCGGATCGGGCTCACCGGCGCGTGGACCCGGGCCGCGTCCTACTACGCCCGGGCCGCCTGGGCCGGACGCCGGTCGCTGGACGGCGTACCGGTGATGGACGGAGCGCTGACCAATCCGTTCGCTCACGGAGTGGCGATGGCATTGCGCCTCGACGGCTCAGGTGGGGCGGAGCCGGTCAGCCGGGTCGAGGTCGACACGTATCGGGCGTATCCCATCGAAGCCGATGACACGGCCAGTGTGCGGATCACGACCGCGCGCGGCACGACTGTCACCGCGGCGGTCACGCTGTGCGCCGAGACGTCCCGCGAGCCGATCGTCGAGGTCGTCGGCAGCGCCGGCAAAGCCGAGCTGTGGTACACGGAGGACCGGCTGCGAACGGCCGGCGGCGAGCGCCGGTTCGACCGGGTGGACCTGCTGGACAACCTGCTCGACCATCTCGCCGACGGCGTGCCGCTGGTCGCGCCGTTGGCCGAGACGAGGTCGTTCATGCAGGTCGTCGAGGCGATCCGGGTCGGTCCGGCGGCCACCGAGATCGAGGCGCGGTTCCAGCGGCAAGACGGCGACCGGCGCATCGTTCCAGGCGTCGACGACGTGGTACGCCAAGCGGTCGACGCCGGAGCGCTCTTCAGCGAGCTGCCGGTCGCCTGGGCCACCGGCAAACCGTTCCGCTGGACCGAAAGCGGGAGCGAAGGGGCGAACGATGAGTGAGCCCGTGCGGTTCGCGGTGATCGGGGTCGAGCACGGTCACGCTCTCGGCCTGACGTCCGGTCTGCTCGCGGCGGGCGCCGAGTGCGTCGGCTTCCACTCTCGGCCGGACGAAGGCGACGGCGCGGTCGTCCGCAATTTCGCGGCGACGTTCCCGGACGTCCCTGCGGTCGACGACGCGCGGCGGCTGCTCGACGATCCCTCGATCGCCCTGGTCGTGACGGCCGACGTGCCCGATCGGCGGGCCGCCGTGGCGGTCGCGGCGATGCACTCCGGCAAGGACGTGCTCGCGGCGAAGCCGGGCTGCGTGAGCTTGCCGGAGCTGGCCGCGATCCGGCAGGCGGTCGCCGACACCGGCCGGTTCTGGTCGGTCAGCTTCTCCGAACGCTTCCACGTCAAAGCCGTGGTACGCGCGTCGCAGCTGGTCGCCGAGGGCCGCATCGGGCAGGTCGTGCAGACCGTCGGCCTGGGCCCGCACCGGCTGGACGCGCACACCCGGCCGGACTGGTTCTTCGACCCGCGCCGGGGCGGCGGCATCCTGACCGACATCGCCGCTCACCAGGTCGACCAGTTCCTGCACTTCACCGGTTCGACGCAGGTCGAGATCGGGGCGAGCACGGTCGCCAACCACGCCAACCCGGACCGGCCGAGCTTCGCCGACTTCGGCGAACTGTTGCTGCGCGGCGACCGTGGACACGGATACGCCCGCGTCGACTGGTACACCCCGGGCGGGCTGCCGGTGTGGGGCGACGGCCGGCTGACCGTGCTGGGCACCGGCGGCTACCTGGAGATCCGTAAGAACCTCGACCTCGGGGGCGCCCCCGGTGGCGACCATCTGTTCGTCGTCGACGGCGACCACGTCGAGCGGATCGACTGCTCCGACGTCGACTTGCCGTTCTATCCCGACCTGCTGCGGGACGTCGCCGAACGGACCGAGCGGGCGATGACCCAGGCCCACGCCTTCCTCACGACCGAGCTGGCGATCCAGGCCGACCTGCAGGCGACCCACGCCGGCACGCTGACCGGCTACCTCGCCTGACCTGACCACCTGAGCACCACAGCACCACAGCAAAATGGAGTGAAGATGCGCATCGAGTCGGTCCACAGCACCGAGTTGTTCGCCGGGCCGGCTTCCTCGCCGCGGCAGATCGTCCGGGTCGCCCTGAGCGGCCTGACCCGCCCGGTACGCCTGGAGGTGCACGGCCCGACCGTCACCACCCCCGAATCGGTGCTGATCACCGGCACGGGAGAGACGACCGCCGAGGTGGGCGTACACGTGGCGGCGCCGGCGACTCCGGGTTCGGTGCACCGGGTGACGGTGAGCGCCGACGACGGCGAGCAGCGCCTGACCTTCGACGGGCAGGTCGTCGCGGCCGAGACCGGCTGGACGATGTGGATGGTGTCGCACTTCCACTACGACCCCGTGTGGTGGAACACCCAGGCCGGCTTCACCGAGGTCTGGCACAAGCTGCCCGACCTGCCGTGGGTGCCCAAGCTGCGCCCGCCGTTCGTGCGTACGGCGTTCGACCTGGTGCGTGCGCACGTCGACGCGGCGCGGCATGATCCCGACTACAAGTTCGTGCTCGCGGAGGTCGACTACCTCAAGCCGTACTGGGACGTGTTCCCGGGCGAACGTGAGCAGCTGCGGCAGTTCCTGCGGGACGAACGCGTGGAACTCGTCGGCGGCACCTACAACGAGCCCAACACGAACCTGACCCATCCCGAGTCGACCATCCGCAACGCGGTCTACGGCGTCGGCTACCAACGCGACGTGCTCGGCGGCGATCCGCGTACCGCCTGGATGCTCGATGTCTTCGGGCATGACCCGGCGTTCCCCGGCCTGATGGCCGACGCGGGTCTGGACTCCAGCTCGTGGGCACGCGGTCCGTTCCACATGGTCGGGGCGAAGCGGCACACCGGCGACATCACCCGTATGCAGTTCCCCAGCGAGTTCGAGTGGGTGTCGCCGGACGGGCGTGGGCTGCTGACGAGTTACATGGCCAACCACTACGTCGCCGGCTGGGACGTGGAGCGCAAGGAGACCCTCGAAGAGGCGATGGCCGAGGCCTACGCCCAGTTCAGCGAGCTGAAGAAGGTCGCGGCCACGCCCAACGTGATGCTGCCGGTCGGGCACGACCACAACGTGCCGTCGCGCTGGTGCACCGAGGTGCACCGGGAATGGGCGGCCCGCTACGTCTGGCCGCGCTTCCGTGTGGGCCTGCCCCGCGAGTTCTTCGGGGCGGTCCGGGCCGCGCTGTCCGGTGGCGACCCGAGCCTCGCACCGATGCCATCGCTGCCGACGGCGCCCACGACACCGCAGCGGCTGCTGAGCCCGCAGACCCGGGACATGAACCCGGTCTACACCGGCAAAGACGTGTCCTACATCGACACCAAGCAGGCGCAGCGGGCCGCCGAGATCGCGGTGCTCGACGCGGAGCGGCTCGCCACGCTGGGCTCGCTGCTCGGCGAGGCGTACCCGAGTGAGGCGCTGGACAAGGCTTGGCGACTGCTCATGTACGGCGCCCACCACGACGCCGTCACCGGCACCGAGTCCGACCAGGTCTACCTCGACCTGCTCGCGGGCTGGCGGGAGGCCTACGAGCTGGGTGCGGGGGCGCGCGACGCGGCGATCCTCGGGCTCGCGGGCCACGCCGACACCACCGGCCCGGGGCGGCCGATCCTCGCGGTCAACTCGCTCTCGTGGGCTCGCGATGGCATCACGACGGTACGCGTGAAGCAGACCGAGCCGGGGCCGGCCGGTGTCGAGCTGCGCGACGATACGGGAGCCGTGGTTCCGGCGCTGGCCGAGGGAGTACTGCGGCACCCGGACGGCAGCCTCGCCGAGCTGACCCTGACCTTCCTGGCCACCGGGGTGCCGTCACTCGGGTTCCGGGTCTACCACCTGGTCCCGGCCGACACGCTGCCCGGCGGCTGGACGGAGCGGCCGGACGAGGTCGCGGCGGAGAACGAGGCGTTCCGGATCGAAGCCGATCCCGCCCGGGGCGGTGCGCTGCGCCGGATCCTCGACCGGCGTACCGGCCGCGACCTGGTCCGCCCGGACGGCCTCGGCGGGGAGCTGTATCTGCAGGAGGAATACGACAAGCACCCGGTGTGGGGCGAAGGCCCCTGGCACCTGCTGCCGAAGGGCCCCGGCGTCGGCGCGGGCGCTCGACCGGCGACCGTGTCGATGCAGGAGTCGCCGATCGGGCAGCGGATCGTGGCCACGTTCGACCTGGCCGGTCTGCGGATCACCCAGGAGGCGACGCTGTGGACCGGCGTCGACCGAGTCGACTTCCGTACGCACGCCGACGGCTCGATCGGCTCCGATCATCTGCTGCGTGCCCGTTTCGAGCTGGATGTTCCGGGGGCGCTGCCGGTGAGTGAGGTCGGCTTCGCCGCGATCGGGCGCTCGTTCGGCTTCCCGAATTCGGACGCGGCCGAGCATCTTTACACACTGGACAATCCCGCCCACAACTGGGCCGGACTGTCGGCGACTGCCCGGATCGCGCTGCGGCAGGAGGACGGAAGCGTTGCCGCGCACGCGATCGGCGTCGCCGAGGTGATCGCCGATCCGGGTCAGGACGGCGTACGCGCGCTGCTGGACCGGCTCGTCGCGTGCGGGGTGACCGCCACGCTGACCCCGCCCCACGGGCCTCGCTACGGCGCGCTCGACGGCGACTCGAACCTGCCGGACATCCGCATCGTGCTCAGCGCCGAGTACGCCGCTCAGGTGCTGGAACCGGCGTACCGGGAGGCGCTGGACCGGACGGGCCGCGTGTTCGTGCCCGCCGAGCGCAGTCGCCGGGACACCTGGGTTCCCGGCGCCGACCTGCGGGGCGTACGCGATCTGCCCCTATTGGTGCTCGGCGACGTCGACTCGGTGATCGCCGACCTCGACGACGCGACCGTCGAGGTGACCGTCCCGGCCGGGCTGCCCAGCACGGGCGAACCCGTCGACGACTACTCGGTGGCCGTCGTCAACCGAGGCACACCCGGCTTCGTCGTGGAGAGCGACGGCTCGTTCTACCTGTCGCTGATGCGCTCGTGCAGCTCATGGCCCAGCGGCGTGTGGATCGACGGACCGGCGCGGCACACCCCGGACGGCTCGGGTTTCCAGCTCCAGCACTGGACGCACACCTTCGAATACAGCCTCCTGGCTGGGGCGGGGGACTGGCGGCAGGCCGGCTTCGTCGCCGCCGGGCAGGAGGTCAACCATCGGGTGGTCGCCCGGGACGTCCCGGCCGGACCGGGTCCGCTGCCGACGACGGCCAGCCTCGGCTCGGTGGAACCCCCGCAGGTCGTGCTCACCGCGCTCAAGCCGGCGGGCAACCCGATGGCGGCCGGCCGATCTGGCGACCTCGACCCGGCGGCCGGGGTCACCGTGCGGCTCTACGAATCGACGGGCCGGCCCGCGACCGCGCGCGTACGCCTGCACGGCGGGTTGCGGGACGCCACCGCCGCCACGGTGCTCGAAGACATCGGCCACAGTGGCTCGACAGTGGAATCCGATGGCGACGGTGTGACCCTCCCGATCGGACCGGCGCAGATCGTCACCCTTGGCGTGCAAGCGAATCCGCGTACGTCGGCGTCGACGCGGCAGGCCGAGCCGGCGCAGCCGGTGTTCACTCGATACTGGCTGCATAACAAGGGACCGGCCCCCGCCGGGTATCTGCCGGTCGCAGTGCATGTGCATCCGTCGGTGCTGCCCCTGGCCGGGCCGGACGCCGAGGACGTCGTCCGGGTCACCGTGGCGACGGCGGCGGACCCGGCCTCCGGTGTGGTGGAACTGGTGGTGCCGGACGGCGTGACGGCGACCCCGGCCGGGCCGCTGAAATACGACCTGGCGCCGGGCGAGCACGCCGAGTTCGAGATCCGGCTGCGGGCGTACGCCGACGGCACCCGGTTCGTCGCCGCCCGCATCCGGGACGACCTCGGCCAGCTCCTCGAAGACGTAGTGGCGGTCACCGTCGGAGCCCCGCCGATCGACGACCCGCTTCAGGTGGAGGTGACCTCCGGCGCGCTGGAGCTGGCACCCGGCGGCGAAGGCCGGCTGACCGTCCGGCTCGCCAACTCCGCGGCGAGCGAGATCCGTGGCGAGGCGCTGCTGCTCAGCCCGTTCGGGACGTGGGACGCGCTGCCGGGCGATCTCGCGGCCGGGCCGTGGGCGCAGGGCTTCGCCGTTCCGGCCGGGGCGATCGAGGAACTGGCGTACGCCGTCCGTGCGCCCGGCGACGCCCGGCCCGGTGCGCAGTGGTGGGCGGCGGTCAAGGTGGGCGCGTTCGGCCGGGTCTTCTACACCGCGACGGTCCCCGTCACGGTGGTCGATCCGGGGCGGGCGTGAGCCCCAGCGTCCCGCGTTTCTCCGGAGTAACACGAGGTAGGGTGGCCCCCCATGATCGACACCCCGTTTGTCACCCAGGTACACGCCGGCCTGATCGAGCAGGTCCGGTCGATCGCAGCGGAGGCCCGCGCCGGCGGCTGGACCGGGCTGCAGCACCGTAGGCTCGCGGAGCGGCTCAAGGTGCTGGTCGCGGCCTGGCGGCTCGGTCTGGACACCGGGCTGACGGCCGAGGAGCTGTTCGGGCACGCCGTCACGCTGACGGCTGCCCTGCACCGGCTCCAAGGGCCGAGTGGGCTGTTCACCGGCGGTGACAATGTGGACTCGCCACCCGATTCGGCGTTCAGCGTCAACGACCTGGCCGACATCGCGTTGATGCTGCGGCTGGACGGCACTCCGCTCGCTGCGGCGGCCCCGGAGGCGGAGCGCGAGGTGGCGGGCGCGCTGGAGACGATGCTGACCGCGATCACCCCGGCGTTGATCACCGGGGGCGTGCACACCCCGAACCATCGCTGGGAGTTGTCGGCGGCCCTGGCCCGGCTGCACCGGCTGTGGCCGCTGACCACCCTCGCCGCCCGGGTGGAACAGTGGCTGGCCGAAGGCGTCGACATCGACGACTCCGGCCTGTACAGCGAGCGCAGCGCCAACTACGCCGCCCACGTGTCGAACCCGTCGCTGCTGGTCATCGGCGAGGTGTTCGGCCGTCCCGAGCTGATCGACGCGGTCGAGCGCAACCTCGACGCGACCCTGGACCTCCTGCTGCCGGACGGCTCGGTCGAGACGATCCTTTCGCGGCGGCAGGACCAACGTTTCCCGATGCGGCTTTCGGCGTACCTGTTGCCGTTGCGCGAGATCGCGCGGATCCGCAAGCGGCCCGATCTGGCGTGGGCCGCGCAGCTGGCCCTGACCCAGGGCCTGCCGTCGCCCGGTGACGCGGGGACCCTGCTGGTGCTGAACCCCGACATCGCGCTGGAGCTGCCGCCGGCTGAAGCGCCGGCTCGGCAACGCCGGGGAGTGTTCCCGGCGGCCGGGCTGGTCGTCGACCATCGCCCAGCGGTCACGAGCGTGGTCTTCGGCGGCTCGGACCATCCGCGGCAGCAGCGGATCCGATCCGGGCTGGCCAACTCGCCGACCTTCCTGCGCCTGTACGCCGGCGCCGCCGTGCTGGACAGTGTGCGGCTGTCGCGGACGTTCTTCGGCCTCGGGCCGTTCCGTGCCGACGGCCTGACGCTCGACGGCGACACGGTGACGCTGGCGGAGACGGTGAGTGCCGCCTACTACCAGCCGCTGGATCCGGCCGATCGCGACCCGCGTGGCGAGTACGCGCTGGTGGACGACGGGCGGTTCAGCGCGGCGATGGACTTCGGCCGCCGAGTACGCGACGAAGTGGGCCTGGACAGCGTGGTGAAGATCGATCTGGCCGAGGATGGCGTAGAGCTGACGCTCGATCTGTCCGGTGCGGTCGTGGATTGGGCGCTGGAGTTCGCGTTCCGGCCTGGCGGATCGATGACCGGCGTGCGGGCGCTGCGCGAGAACGTGTGGCAGCTCGATGCCTCGGCCGGTATGCGGGCCGAATACCGGGTCGGCGATGACGTGATCGCGATCGATCTGAGCGAGGCGTCGGACGGCGCCGGGGAGGCCTTGGCGGCAGCGCACGCGGCTCCGTCCTACGAACCCGGCGAAGAGTACCGATTCCTGGGCGGAACGGACGCAGCGTCGGGGGAGCTGCTCTACGTTTCCGGCCGGGTTCCGGCGGGTGTCCGGCTGAAAATCTGCGTCGCTAACAGGTCACAGTTGCCGCAGGTTTAGCTCGAAGCAATCTCAAAACTCGCAGGTCAGCGGCGTTCCTAGCACGGGATGGCCCGCGCATATGTCAGGAGAAAGTAAAGAGAGTATGTCCTGACTATTGACCTGGAAAGCGCTTGCCGATTAGCGTCCGACGCCATCACGGCGATTACTTTCGAGGAGACCGCATGACGACTTCCCAGGCTGCCCCGAGCCGGCTTACCCGCCGGGGCTTTCTCTCGGTGGGTGCCGCGGCAGCCCTGAGCCTGACGGCGCTCAGCGCCTGTAGCTCCGACGACGGCGACGGTTCTGGCACCAAGAAGATCACCTTCTGGCTGTCCACCTCGGCGCAGCTCGACGGCTACACCAACCTGGCCAAGGAGTTCGAGGCCAAGGAGGGCGTCACGGTCGAGATCGTGAACGTCCCCTACGACGGCTACCAGGACAAGCTGCGGCAGTCCGCGCAGGCCAACTCCCTGCCGGATGTCGCCAGCGTCCCGTCGCTGGACCCGATCTGGATCAACCAGCTCCAGGACCTGAGCGCGACGGCGAACAACGAGGCGAACAAGATCCGCAAGGACATCCTCACGGTGCAGGACGGCAAGACCCTCTGCATCCCGTCGGACATCACCGCGGCCGGTCTGTTCATCAACAAGACCCTGTTCGCCAAGGCCGGGGTCGAGTTCCCCACCGACCCGAACAAGACCTGGACCTGGGACGAGTTCCTCGCCGCGACGGCCAAGGTCCGCGACGCGGCGAAGGCCAAGTACTCCCTGGTCTACGACAACTCGCCCGCCCGGATCCGGGCCTTCATCTACAACAACGGCGGCAAGGGCTTCCAGCTCGGCTCCGACGGCAAGTACGCCACCCCGGACGACGCCACCATCCAGGCGCTGACCAAGTTCGCCGCGCTCAACGACGACAAGGTCATGCCGAAGTCGGTGTGGACCTCCGGCGCCGACCCGAACGCGCTGTTCAAGAGCGGCCAGGTCGTCGCGTACTTCTCCGGGGTCTGGCAGGTCGCCGACTTCGCCGAGGGCATCACCAACTTCGAGTGGGCCAGCGCCCCGACGCCGGGCCCGGTGCACGCCACCGACATCAACCTCGGCGGCAAGGTCGTCGCGTTCAACAACGGCGACCGCGCCTCGGCGGCCAAGAAGTGGGTCGACTTCATGTTCCAGCGGGACAACTACGCCAAGCTGGCGCAGTCCAACGGCTACCTGTCCGTCGAGGCCGGCCTGGACCTGAAGTACCCGTTCACCAAGCAGTCGGCGCTCGACGCGTTCGCTCTTTACAACAAGGAGATCGAACTGGCCGACCCGATCTCGTCCTCGGGCCAGGCGGCCGGCACGACGCTCGTCCTGCAGGGCAAGGCGATCCAGACCGATCCCACCAAGACCGAGATGGCCAAGTTCATCAACGGCCAGCAGGACGTCCAGAAGACCGTCACGAACATCGTGAACGGGCTCAACGAGCAGATCGGCTGACGCCACACCGCGACGCCCGCCGGCATCGGCCGATGCCGGCGGGCCCACCCGTCGGAAAGGGACAGGATTCATGGTGGACAGCATTCGCCCGACGGCGTCGGAGCCGAGTCCCGAGGTGCGCCGGGGGCCGGAGCCGGTGCGGCCCCGGCAGCGGAACGGGCGCCGCAAGCGGTACACCGGAGCGCCGCTGGTGCTCATCTCGATCAACCTGCTCCTGTTCGTCACGTTCTTCGTCTGGCCCGCGATCACCGGCCTGATGTACTCGTTCACCAGCTACACCGGCGTCGGCCCGGCTCCCTGGGTGGGGCTGGACAACTACCAGCGGCTGCTGCAGGACGACGCCTTCTACGCCGCGCTGATCCGCACCCTCGTCTACACCGCCGGCGTCGTGCCACTGACGATCGTGCTGTCGCTGGGCACCGCGGTCTTGCTGACCAGCCCGTACGCCAAAGGCAAGACGATCGCCCGGATCGTGTTCTTCCTGCCCTGGCTCATCTCGCCGATCATCGCGGGCGTCATCTGGCGCTGGCTGTTCGGCGAGAACTTCGGCCTGGTGAACTACCTGATCACCTCGCTGGGCGGCAGCGAGGTGGCGTGGCAGTCCAACGGGAACCTGTCGCTGATCGTCGTCATCATCGCCGCGGCCTGGGGCGGCACCGCGTTCAACATGCTGCTGTTCGTCGCGGCGCTGAAGAACGTGCCGACGGCGTACTACGAGGCGGCGTCGCTCGACGGAGCCGGCTCGTGGGCGAAGTTCCGCCGGATCACGTTGCCCGCCATCGCGCCGACGACGTTCATCGTGGTGCTGCTGAGCATCCTGCACTCCATGAAGGAGTACGCGCTGATCAAGGCGATCAACGACGGCGGGCCGGGCAGCACCAACAACCTGCTCGTCCAGTACATCTACACGAAGGGCTTCGAGCGCGCCCAGATCGGCTACGCCAGCGCCGCCTCCTTCGTCCTGATGCTGATCCTCATGATCGTCGCGATCATCCAGCTGGTGATGAACCGCCGGAAGGAGTCCTGATGGCTGCGCGGGCCAAGCGTCCGGCCGCGCCGGGCGAGCTGACCAAGAAGTTCTGGGCGACCGCCGTCATGTGGCTGCTGGTCGCCGTGTACGGCGTACCGGTGTTGTGGTTCCTGCTCAGCTCGTTCAAGCCGGCGGGGGAGCTGTTCTCGTATCCGCTGACGGTGTTCTCCAAGCACCCGACGGTCAAGGGCTACACTCAGGCCTGGACCAGCTTCGACTTCGCCCAGTACTTCCTCAACACGCTGATCGTGGCGGTCGCGGCCACCGCCCTGACCATCGTGGCCAGTGCGATGTGCGGCTACGCGTTGGCCAAGTACAACAACTGGTGGATCAGAGCCTTCACGGTCTGCATCCTGGCCACCACGATGCTGCCCGGCGAGGTCATCCTGTCGCCGCTGTTCCTCGTCGTCCGCGACCTGGGCATGTACAACAGCATCGCGGCGGTCGTGGTGCCGTCGGTCATCACGGCGACCGGCACGTTCATGTTCCGGCAGTTCTTCCTCAGTGTCCCCAACGACCTGCTGGAGGCGGCCCGCATCGACGGCTCGGGCGAACTGTCGACGTTCCTGCGGATCATGCTGCCGCTGTCCCGGCCGATCATCATGACCCTGGCGGTGTTCTCGTTCCAGTGGCGGTGGAACGACTACATCTGGCCGCTCATCGTGCTCAACGACCCGAACAAGTTCACCCTCCAGATCGGAGTGGCGAGCATCGTCGGCGCGGAGAACGTCAACTGGTCGGTCCTGCTGGGAGCGTCCGTGCTCTCGATGGTCCCGCTCGTGGTGATCTACCTGGTCTTCCAGAAGTACGTCATGAACGCCGACATCAACGCGGGCCTCAAGGACTGATCTCGCGCTGGGCGTCGCCCAGGCTGCGCGGGCTTTGTTCGGACAAAGTTATTGTGAGAATGTCAGGACAAATCTTGACGGCAGGGTCGGCCCGCCGGAAAGATGTCGTTCGGAACCGGCGTCCGCTGGGCGTCGGCCGGGAAGGGAAATGCGCATGCGTATCGGGGTAGCCGGGGTCGGGCGGATCGGCGCTTTCCACGCCGAGACCCTGCGGAATCTGGCCGGCGTCGACCAACTGGTGCTGGCCGACGCGTACTCCGGCCGGGCCAAGGAAGTGGCCACATCGCTCGGCGCCGACTGGACCGAGACCGTCGACGACCTGCTCGCCTCCAACCTGGACGGTCTGGTCGTCGCGGTGGCGACCGACGCGCACGCCGACCTGATCCTGCGCGGCGTCGACCGCGACATCCCCGTGTTCTGCGAGAAGCCGGTCGCTCCCGACGCCGCGGGCACGCTGGCCGTCGTCGACCGGGTGGCCCGTTCGTCGGTGCCGGTGCAGATCGGCTTCCAGCGCCGCTTCGACGCCGGCTACACCGCCGCCCGGGAGGCAGTGGCCGCCGGCCGGCTCGGCTGGGTGCACACACTGCGCGGCGGCACACTGGACGCCGCTCCGCCGCCGGCGGCGTACATCCCGGTGTCCGGTGGCATCTTCCGCGATTGCAGCGTCCACGACTTCGACATCGTCCGGTGGGTCACCGGCCGCGAGGTGGTCGAGGTGTACGCCGCCGGCGCGAACCGGGGCGAGGACTTCTTCCGCGAGGCCGACGACGTCGACACCGCCGTAGCCGTCCTGACCTTCGACGACGGCGCCTTCGCCACCATCTCGGCCACCCGCTACAACGCCGCCGGTTACGACGTACGCCTCGACGTGCTCGGCTCGCAGGACAGCATCAGCGTCGGGCTCGACGACCGGCTGCCGCTGCGCTCGGCCGAACCAGGGGTCGGCTTCCCGGCCGGTACGCCGTATCCGGGGTTCATGGAGCGGTTCGAGGCGGCGTACCGGCGGGAGCTGGGCGCGTTCGCCGACATCGTCGCGGGCCGGGCGGAGGTCACCTGCTCGGTGTACGACGCCCTGGCGGCGTTCCGCATCGCCGAGGCGTGCGACCGGTCCCGCCGGGAGCACCGTCCAGTTCGGATCGAGGGAGGCAACTGATGACCATCGCGGACCGGATCGCCGGTGCGCCCATCTCCTGGGGCGTGTGCGAGGTGCCCGGCTGGGGCCACCAGATGGCGCCCGACCGGGTGCTCACCGAGATGCGCGACGTGGGACTCGCGGCGACCGAGTTCGGGCCGGACGGATTCCTGCCTGACGCGCCCGCCGACAAGGCCGATCTGCTGCGGCAGTTCGGGCTGCGGGCGGTCGGCGGGTTCGTGCCGGTCGTGCTGCACGACCCGGCGGTGGACGTGCTCGCCGCGGTCGCCCCGGCGCTGACCGCCTTCACCGCTGCCGCCGCGTCCACTCTCGTGCTCGCGGCCGACTCCGGCGCCACCGGCTACGACGGGCGGGTGGAGCTGGACGAGAAGGCCTGGCGGACGCTGCTGGACAACCTGGACCGCATCGCCGAGGCCGCGGCCGGCCGAGGCGTCACCGCGACGCTGCACCCGCACGTGGGCACGATCGTGGAACGCCGGGCCGACGTCGACCGGGTCCTCGACGGCAGCCGCATTCCGCTCTGCCTCGACACCGGCCACCTGCTCATCGGCGGGACCGATCCGGTCGCCCTCGCCGCCGCCGCGCCGGAACGGATCGCCCACACTCACCTCAAGGACGTCGACGACGCCCTGGCCGCCCGCGTACGCGCGGGGGAGCTGACCTACACCGACGCCGTCCGGGCCGGGATGTACCGGCCGCTGGGCCAGGGCGACATCGACATCGCCGCGATCGTGCGCGGGCTGGAGTCCGCCGGGTACACCGGCTGGTACGTCATGGAGCAGGACGCGATCCTGACCGCCGAGCCGCCGGCCGACGGCGGCCCGGTCGCCGACGTCCGGGCCAGCCTGGCCTTCCTCGGCGGAGCGGCCTGATGAGCCCACCGGCCGCGACGCCGCCCGAGGTGCGCGGACCGACTGAGCCGCCGTTCGAGGTCGTGACGATGGGCCGCATCGGGGTGGACGTCTATCCACTCCAGATCGGCGTGTCCCTGCGGAAGGTCACCAGCTTCGGCAAGTACCTCGGCGGCAGTTCCACCAACGTCGCGGTCGCGGCGGCCCGGCACGGACGGCGTGCCGCGGTGATCACCCGCACCGGCGCCGACCCGTTCGGCGAGTTCCTGCACGACGCCCTTGCCGGCTTCGGAGTGGACGATCGGTACGTCACCGCGGTTCCCGGTCTGCCGACGCCGGTCACGTTCTGCGAGATCTTCCCGCCCGACGACTTCCCGCTGTACTTCTACCGGGAGCCGAAGGCGCCGGACCTGGAGATCAACGAGGACGAACTCGACCTCGACGCGATCCGGGCGGCCGACCTGTTCTGGGTCACCACCACCGGGCTCAGCCAGGAGCCCAGCCGCTCGGCCACGCTCGCCGCGCTGAAGGCCCGGGGCAAGTCCGGGCTGACCGTGCTCGACCTGGACTACCGGCCGATGTTCTGGTCCTCCTCGGACGAGGCCCGGCACTGGATTCAGCAAGCCCTGCCACACGTGACGGTCGCGGTCGGCAACCTCGAGGAATGCGAGGTCGCGACCGGCGTACGCGATCCGATCGGGGCGGCGCAGGCCTTGCACGGCTTCGGCGTCGACCTCGCCGTCGTCAAGCAGGGGCCGGCCGGCGTACTGGGGTCCGACGGGAAGACCGAGGTGTCGGTGCCGCCGGTGCCGATCGAGGTCGTCAACGGGCTCGGCGCGGGCGACGGGTTCGGCGGCGCGCTGTGCCACGGACTGCTCGCCGGCTGGCCGCTGGAGCGGGTCCTGCGATTCGCCAACGCGGCCGGGGCCATCGTCGCCTCCCGTCTGGCCTGTTCCGACGCCATGCCCACGACCGACGAGGTCGAAGCCCTGCTGGGAGAGGCCACCGATGCTTGACGAGCAGTTCCGGGCCATTGTGGACGCCCGAATGCGGCAGCCCCAGGCCGTCGCCGAGCGCGCCGCGGCCCGGGTACGCCCGGCGTCGATGTTCAACGAGCACGGACGGCTCATGATCATCGCGGCCGATCATCCCGCCCGGGGCGCGCTGCGCGCCGGCGACCGGCCGACCGCCATGGGCAACCGCGTCGACCTGCTGGACCGCATCGCGCTCGCGCTGTCGCGTCCCGGCGTCAACGGCGTCCTCGGCACCGCCGACATCATCGAGGACCTGCTGTTGATGGGCGCGCTGGACGGCAAGGTCGTGATCGGTTCGATGAACCGGGGCGGGCTGGCCGGCACGGTCTTCGAGATCGACGACCGGTTCACCGGATACACCGCCGAGGTCATCGCCGCCATGGGGTACGAGGGCGGCAAGATGCTGATGCGCATCGATCCCGGCGATCCGGGCACGGTGGCCACGATGCAGGCGTGCTCGCAGGCCGTCACTGGACTGGCCGAGCAGCGGCTGATGGCCATGATCGAGCCGTTCATCTCGCATCGGGTCGACGGCCGCGTCCGCAACGAGCTGACCGCCGACGCGATGGTGCGTGCGGTCAGCGTCGCGGCCGGCATCGGCGCGACTTCGGCGTACTCGTGGCTGAAGATCCCGGTGGTCGAGGAGATGGAGCGCGTCGTGGCGGCCAGCACGCTGCCCGCGTTGATCCTCGGCGGCGAGGTGTCGGCCGACCAGGACGCCACCTTCGACAGCTGGCGCAAGGCGCTGGCCCTGCCGACCGTCTGCGGTCTGGTCGTGGGCCGGGCGCTGCTCTACCCGCCGGACGACGACGTCGCGGCGGCCGTCGACACCGCCGTGAGCCTGTGAGGGAGGCGAGATGAACGATCAGCACATCCCCGACGGGACCGGAGCCGAAGAGCCGTACCGGCTCGTGATCACGCCCGAACGGGCCGGGTGGGCGTACAGCGGACTGCGGGTGCTCGACCTCGCTCCGCGGCAGACCCACCAGTTCGAGACCGGCGACGAGGAGATGCTGGTTCTGCCCCTGTCGGGCGGCTGCGTCGTGCGCGCCGACGGCCAGGAGTACGCGGTCGACGGGCGGGCGAGCGTGTTCTCCCGCGTCACCGACTTCGTCTACCTGCCGTGCCGCACGGTCGCCGAGGTGACCTCGCTCGACGGCGGCCGGTACGCCCTGCCCAGCGCGCGGACCACCCGGCGGCTCGAGGTGCGCTACGGCGCGGCCGAGGACGTCCCGGTGGAACTGCGCGGCGCGGGGTCGGCCAGCCGTCAGGTGAACAACTTCTGCACCCCGGCGAGCTTCCCGACCGACAAGTTGATCGCGGTCGAGGTGCTCACCCCGGGCGGCAACTGGTCGTCGTATCCGCCGCACAAGCACGACGAGCACGGCGACGACGAACGGGAGCTGGAGGAGATCTACTACTTCGAAGTGGACCGGGAAGGACCCGGCTACCAGCGGGTCTACTCGTCCGGGCCGGACAAGCAGATCGACGTTCTCGCCGAGGTGCACAGCGGCGACGCGGTGGTGATCCCGTTCGGCTACCACGGACCGTCGATGGCGGCCCCCGGCTACGACCTGTACTACCTCAACGTCATGGCAGGCCCCGCCGCCGACCGCGAGTGGCTGTTCCGGGACGACCCCGAGCACGCCTGGATCCGAGACACCTGGGCGGCCGAGCCGGTCGACCCGCGACTGCCGCTGACCGGCGCAGGGAGGAAGCAATGAGTACGGCGAGTGCGGCGAGTGCGGCGAGCACGGCGACCCGGCGGCTCACCGTCGCCCAGGCGCTGGTGCGGTTCCTGGCCAACCAGCACACCGAACGGGACGGCCGGCGGCAGCGACTGATCGTCGGCTGCTTCGGCATCTTCGGCCACGGCAACGTCGCCGGCGTCGGCCAGGCGCTCCTGGAGGCCGGCGACGACCTGCGGTACTACCAGGCCCGCAACGAGCAGGCGATGGTGCACACCGCGGTCGGGTACGCGCGGATGACCAACCGGCTGTCGACGTTCGCCTGCACCACCTCGATCGGGCCGGGCGCGACCAACATGGTCACCGGGGCGGCGCTGGCCACCATCAACCGGATTCCGGTGCTGCTGCTGCCCGGCGACATCTTCGCCACGCGGGCGGCCAACCCGCTGCTGCAGGAGCTGGAGGACGGCCGCAGCTTCGACGTTTCGGTCAACGACTGCTTCAAGCCCGTGTCGGCGTACTGGGATCGGATCAACCGGCCCGAGCAGCTGATCTCCTCGGCGCTGGCGGCGATGCGGGTGCTGACCGATCCGGCGCAGACCGGTGCGGTCACGCTGGCCCTGCCGCAGGATGTACAGGCCGAGGCATACGACTTCCCCGAGGACTTCTTCGCCGAACGTGTGTGGCGCGTACGCCGCCCGGCGCCGGACGCCGAAACCCTCGCCGAAGCAGTCGAGTTGCTGCGTACGGCGAGCCGGCCGCTCATCGTCGCCGGGGGCGGCGTGATCTACTCCGAGGCGACCGAGGCGTTGCGGGAACTGGCCGAGGCGACCGGGATTCCGGTGGCCGAGACGCAGGCCGGCAAGGGCTCGCTGGCCTACGACCACCCCGCCGCGCTGGGCGCGGTCGGCGCGACCGGCACCCACGCCGCGAACGAGATCGCCCGCGACGCCGACGTCGTGGTCGGCGTCGGCACTCGGTGGAGCGACTTCACCACCGCCTCGCGCAGCCTGTTCGCCAACCCCGGAGTGCGGTTCGTCAACCTCAACGTGGCCGGGCTCGACGCGTACAAG
This sequence comes from Hamadaea sp. NPDC051192, assembly GCF_040682475.1. NCBI lineage: Bacteria > Bacillati > Actinomycetota > Actinomycetes > Micromonosporales > Micromonosporaceae > Hamadaea > Hamadaea sp. NPDC051192. Next base: position 11,913 of record NZ_JBFBAZ010000075.1, on the reverse strand, counting down.
CACGCCGGGCTGGCGCTGGTCGGCGACGCTCGGGAAGGGCTGACCGCGCTGCGGGGACAGCTCGGCGGCTGGTCGGTCGCGGAGGCGTACCGAGACGAGGTGCGCTCGCTGGCCGCCGCGTGGGACGACACGGTCAGCGCGGCGTACGCGGCGAACAATGCCCCGTTGCCCGCGCAGTCGGAGATCCTCGGCGTGGTGAACGAGGTCAGCGGCCCCCGCGACGTGGTCGTCTGCGCCGCCGGAAGCATGCCCGGCGACCTGCACAAACTGTGGCGTACGCGGGATCCCAAGGGGTACCACGTCGAGTACGGCTACTCGTGCATGGGCTACGAGATCGCCGGCGGCATCGGCGTCAAGATGGCCGACCCGAGCCGCGAGGTCTTCGTCATGGTCGGCGACGGCTCCTACCTCATGATGGCGCAGGAACTGGTCACCGCCGTCGCCGAAGGTGTGAAGCTCGTCGTTGTGCTCGTCCAGAACCACGGCTTCGCCTCGATCGGCGCGCTGTCGGAATCCCTTGGCTCGCAACGCTTCGGCACCCGCTACCGCTACCGCGACGGGCGTACCGGTCAGCTGGACGGCGACGTCCTGCCGGTCGACCTGGCGGCGAACGCGGCCAGCCTGGGCGCCGACGTGCTGCGCGCCACGGGGACGGCGGAGTTCCGTCGGTGCCTCCAGCAGGCGATCGCCTCTCCGCGTACCACCGTGGTCCACGTGGAGACCGACCCGCTGGCGCCCGCGCCCGACTCGCGGGCCTGGTGGGACGTGCCGGTGGCGCAGGTCGCCGAGCTGGAGTCGACCCGCACGGCCCGCGCCGATTACGAGATCCACAAGCGCGATCAGCGCACGTACCTGTGAGGACAGTCATGCGAACCATCGAGCACTGGATCAACGGCGCGGAGACCGCCGGATCCTCGACGCGCACCGCGCCGGTGTGGAACCCGGCGACCGGCCGGCAGCAGGCGGAGGTCCGGCTGGCCGAGAAGTCCGACGTGGACGCTGCCGTCCAGGCGGCGGCCACGGCCTTCGAGACCTGGCAGGACGTCTCGGTGGTACGCCGGGCGCGGGTGATGTTCGCGTTCCGCGAGCTGGTCAGCCGGCACGCCGACGAGCTGGCCCGGCTGGTCGCCGACGAGCACGGCAAGGTCGTCTCCGACGCGATGGGCGAGGTGATCCGCGGCCTGGAGGTCGTCGAGTACGCCTGCGGCATTCCGCAGCTGAGCAAGGGCGAATACTCCGACCAGGTGTCCGGGGGAGTGGACTCCTACTCGTTCCGGCAGCCGCTGGGCGTCGTCGCGGGCATCACGCCGTTCAACTTCCCGGTGATGGTTCCGATGTGGATGCATCCGATCGCGATCGCCACCGGCAACACGTTCGTGCTCAAGCCGAGTGAGCGCGACCCGTCGGCGGCCAACCTCATCGCCCGCCTGTACGCCGAGGCGGGGCTGCCCGACGGCGTCTTCAACGTCGTGCACGGCGACAAGACGGCCGTCGACGCGCTGCTCGACCATCCGCAGGTGGCCGCGGTCTCGTTCGTCGGGTCGACGCCCATCGCCCGGCAGGTCCACGAACGGGCGAGCCTGTCCGGCAAGCGCGTACAGGCGCTGGGCGGAGCCAAGAACCACGCGGTCGTGTTGCCCGACGCCGACCTCGACTTCGCCGCCGACCAGCTGATCGCGGCGGGCTTCGGCTCGGCCGGGCAGCGCTGCATGGCGATCTCCGCCGTCGTGGCGGTCGGCGCGGCCGGCGACCCGCTGGTGGCGAAGCTGCGCGAGCGGGCCGCCCAGATCGTCGTCGGACCGGGGCGCGACGAGACCTCGGAGATGGGCCCGGTCGTCACGGCCGAGGCGCGGCAGCGCATCCTGCGCGCGGTCGAGTCCGGAGTGGACGCCGGGGCGACGCTCGTGTCCGACGGCCGGGGCGTACGCGTCGAGGGGCACGAGGACGGCTTCTTCGTCGGCCCGTGCCTGTTCGACGACGTGGACGTGGAGATGGACGTCTACCGGGACGAGATCTTCGGCCCGGTGCTCGTCGTGCTGCGCGTGGACAACCTCGACGCGGCGATCGACCTGATCAACGCCAACGCGTACGGCAACGGCACCGCGGTGTTCACCGGCAGCGGCGAGGCGGCCCGCACCTTCCAGCGGCGCGTACGCGTCGGGATGATCGGGGTCAACGTGCCGATCCCGGTGCCGATGGCGTTCCACTCGTTCGGCGGGTGGAAGGACTCGCTGTTCGGCGACCGGCACATCCACGGACCGGAGGGGGTCGGCTTCTACACCCGGGCGAAGGTGGTCACCAGCCGGTGGCCGCACGTGGCGGAGGCGTCCAACGCCCACCTCAACTTCCCGACCGCCCAATGAAACCCATTTGTCATGTTGTCCGGCCATACTAATGATGTGAGTACTGTGACCACCATTGCCACCGCGCGCGGCCCTGCCGCGACCGACTCGCTGGCCGACCTCGTCGTCCTCGACAAGGCCAGCCCGGTGCCGCTCTACTTCCAGGTGGCACAGCAGCTGGAGGCGGCCGTCGAAGGCGGCAAGCTGCCGCCGGGCACCCGGCTGGACAACGAGATCGAGCTGGCCGACCAGCTCGGCGTCTCCCGGCCGACGATGCGCCGGGCGATGGAGTTCCTCGTCGACAAGGGCCTGATCGTGCGCCGCCGCGGGGTGGGCACCCGGGTGGTCCAGTCCCGCGTACGCCGTCCGCTGGAACTCACCAGCCTCTACGACGACCTGAAGAACGCCGGCCAGGAACCGACCACCACGGTGCTGTCCAACACGATCGAGCCCGCCACCGCCGCCGTCGCCGAGGCGCTCGGCCTGGCCGAAGGCACCCCCGTCGTGGTGGTCGTGCGGCTGCGCTCGGCGCGCAACCAGCCGCTGGCCCGCATGTGCAACTACCTGCCCGCCGCACTGCTGGAGATCAGCACCGAGGCGCTCGAATCGCAGGGGCTCTACCAGCTGATCCGGGCGGCCGGCGTACGCCTGCACGCGGCCACCCAGGTGATCGGCGCCCGCAACGCCACCGCCGCCGAGGCGCGGCTACTGGAGGAGAGCCGCGGCGCGGCGGTGCTCACCATGGAACGCGTCGCCTACGACGACCACGGCACCGCGGTCGAGTACGGCACCCACATCTACGCCGCCACCCGATACAGCTTCCAGCTGAGCCTGCTCACGGGCTGACACCACATTGGGAAGAAGATGACTCACGCCACCCCGCGTACCGCCCGATTCACCCTCGATCCCGCCTTCCGCGTCGCGCCGGTGTCCCGGCGTACCTTCGGCTCCTTCGTGGAGCACCTCGGCCGGTGTGTCTACACCGGAATCTTCGAGCCCGGGCATCCGGCCGCCGACGCCGACGGCCTGCGTACCGACGTGCTGGAACTGATCCGCGAACTCGGCGTCAGCACGGTGCGCTACCCCGGCGGCAACTTCGTGTCCGGCTACCGGTGGGAGGACGGCGTCGGCCCGGTCCAGGACCGGCCGACACGGCTCGACCTCGCCTGGCACAGCACCGAGCCCAACACCTTCGGGCTCGACGAGTTCATCCGCTGGACGGGCAAGGCCGGGCTGGAGCCGATGATGGCGGTCAACCTCGGCACCAGGGGCGTCCAGGAGGCGCTCGATCTGCTCGAGTACTGCAACATTCCGGGCGGCACGCGGCTGTCCGACCAGCGCGTGGCCAACGGTGCGAAGCAGCCCCACGGCGTACGCATGTGGTGCCTGGGCAACGAGATGGACGGCCAGTGGCAGATCGGCCACAAGAACGCCGACGAGTACGGCCGGCTCGCCGCCGAGACCGGCCGGGCGATGCGGATGATCGACGCGAATCTGGAACTGGTCGCCTGCGGCAGCAGCGGATCGAACATGCCGACGTTCGGGCAGTGGGAGGCGACCGTCCTCGACCACGCCTACGACGTCGTGGACTACGTGTCGTGCCACGCGTACTACGAGGAGAAGGACGGCGACCTCGGCGGTTTCCTGGCCAGCGCGGTCAACATGGAGAACTTCATCGCCGACGTCGTGTCGACCGCCGACCACGTACGCGCGAAGAAGCGCGCCAAGAAGCGCATCAACATCTCGTTCGACGAGTGGAACGTCTGGTACATGAGCCGGCTGCAGGACGAGTTCCCCAAGGACGAGTGGCCGGTGGCCCCCCGTCTGCTGGAGGACCACTACCACCTCGCCGACGCCGTGGTGGTGGGCAGCCTGCTGATCACGTTGCTGCGCAACAGCGACCGGGTCACCTCGGCCAGCCTCGCGCAGCTGGTCAACGTCATCGCCCCGATCATGACCGAGGCCGGCGGGCGGGCTTGGCGGCAGACCACGTTCCACCCGTTCGCCCAGGCCTCCCGGTACGCGATCGGCGACGTGCTGCGGGTCGAGCCCGTGTCGCCGACCTACGAGACCGCCGAGTACGGCGACGTCGACCTGCTGCAGGCGGTCGCCACCCACGACGAGCAGACCGGGGCCACGACGGTGTTCGCGGTCAACCGTTCGCAGGACGCGCCGTTGTCGCTGGAGGTCGACACGCGGGCGTTCGGGTCGGTGCGGCTGGCCGAGGCCACCACGCTCGCCGGCGACGACGCGTACGCCCGCAACACGGCCGAAGACCCGGACCGGGTGACGCCGCAGCCGAACGCGTCGGCAGCGGTCGACGGTGGAACGCTGCGGGTGTCGCTGCCGCCGGTGTCGTGGAACGTCATCCGGCTGGTCCGGTCCTAGGACCTACTTACGCGACCGGATCGCTGACCGCTCATAGTGGGCGGTGATCCGGCCGGTCCGGCTAGGACTTGGCGCGACTCCGGCTTGGGCTTGCGCGAGGAGTTCGCTAGGGCTTGGCGCGACTCCCGCTAGGACTTGGCGCGGCGAGCCCGGGTGCCGCTCACAGTGGACTGGCGCACGACGAGCTGCGGCTGGAACACCACGTGGCGGTGGCCGTGGCGCTCGGCGTCTTCGGCCTCCTCCAGCAGCAGTTCGGCGGCGGTGCGGCCGAGTTGCTCCCGGGGTTGCCGGACCGAGGTGAGCGGCACGGCCGCCGCGGCGGCGAAGTCGATGTCGTCGTAGCCGACCAGCGCCATGTCCTCCGGTACGCGCAGCCCGCCGGCGGTCAGGCCCTGCAAGGCCCCGAGGGCGAGCAGATCGTTCGCGCAGAAGATGGCGGTGGGCCGGGAATCGGCCGGCTGGGCGCAGATGCGCTCGGCGGCGTCCCGGCCCGCGGTCACCGACAGCGACCGCGTCTCGACGACCTGCAGCTCGGTGCCCGGGTACTCCTCGAGGGCGGCGGCCGCTCCGGCGTGCCGGTCCTCGACCTGCCGGATGGACGCGGGACCGCCCACGAAGGCGATACGGCGGTGGCCCTGGTCGGCGAGGTGCTGTGCGGCCAGCCGACCGCCGAGCAGGTCGTCGACGGCCACCGAGCAGCGGTTGGGCTGCCCCGTGCCGCGGTCGACGAGGACCACCGGGATGCCCCGGTCGATCAGTCGCTCCAGGCGTTCGTGGCGACCGTCGTCCACGGGGGTGATGAGCAGCCCGCGTACGCGTTGCTCCTCCAGCATCTCCAGATGCCGTTCCTCCCGGGACCGGTCCTCGCCGCTGTTGCAGACGATGAGCATGCCGTCGGCGTCCTCCACCGCGCCCTCGGCGCCCCGGACGACGTCGGTGAAGAACGGGTTGGACACGTCGAGGACGACGATCGCGACGGTCCGGCTCTGCCCGGCGCGCAGATGGCGGGCGGAGTCGTTGCGTACGTAGCCGAGTTGGCTGATCGCGTCGAGGACGCGCTTGCGAGTCTGCGGAGCGACCGCCTCCGGCCGGTTCAGCACGTTGCTGACCGTGCCCAGCGATACGCCCGCCAGCCGGGCGACCTCCTTGATGCTCGCTGCCGCCATCATCCCTCGCCTGATCCGTAGTCGCCGATGTTGAAACGTCTCACCCTTGTGGGCGGATCGTCAACCAGCCGTTCAGCGGCAACCGATGCCCGATCCTCGTTGATCATGGTGGATCCGGTCGCGCCACACCGCCGACACCACAGTTAACTCCATGATCAACGGGGCGGGCAACGGGGCGGGTTGGTGGGGGCCGCCATCCGAATGGATGGCGGCGAACCACTTGACGCGTTGGTGATCCGTCTCTACCGTTGCTGTCAGCCGATGGTGAAACGTTTCACGCGTTGGCCCGGCGCGGCGTGCCCATCGGACCACCCTCTGGCCCAACCGACCCCTGGGAGGCCCCGCGTGCGCCGGATCTGTTTCACCCTTCAAGTCAGACCCGAACGGCTGGAGGAGTACCGGCAGCGGCACGCCCACGTCTGGCCGGACATGCTGGCCGCGTTGCGCGACACCGGCTGGCACGACTACAGCCTGTTCCTGCGGGAAGACGGCCTGCTGGTGGGATACCTGCTCACCGACGACTTCGACGCCGCGCTCGCGGCGATGGACGCCACCGACGTCAACGCCCGATGGCAGGCGCAGATGGCCGAGTTCTTCGACTCCGGCCGGCCCGACCAGCACATGCGGGTGCTCACCGAGGTGTTCAATCTTGCCGATCAGCTGGGAGATGTGTGATGTCGGATCTCGCGCCGGAGACGGCTGCCCGGGTGTCGGTGGCGTTGCGAGCGCAGCGGATCGAGACCGCTTCGTGGGCGTACGCGAATTCGGGGACGCGGTTCAAAGTGTTCGCGCAGGAGGGCGTGCCGCGCGATCCGTACGAGAAGATCGCCGACGCCGCCGTGGTGCATCGGTTCACCGGGGTGGCCCCGTCGGTGGCGTTGCACATCCCGTGGGACAAGGTCGACGACTACGCCGACCTGGCCCGGCATGCCCGGGAGCTGGGTGTGGTGCTGGGGACGATCAACGCCAACGTGTTCCAGGACGACGACTACAAGCTGGGCAGCGTCACCAATCCCGACCCGGCGGTACGCCGTAAGGCGATCGAGCATCTGATCGAGTGCGTGGACATCATGGACGCCACCGGGTCGCGTGATCTGAAACTGTGGTTCTCCGATGGGACCAACTATCCCGGCCAGGACGATGTGCGTACGCGTCAGGGAAGACTGGCGGACGCGCTGACCGAGACCTATGCGCGGCTGGGTGACCAGCAGCGGATGTTGCTGGAGTACAAGCTGTTCGAGCCCGCGTTCTACATGACCGACGTGCCGGACTGGGGGACCGCCTACCTGCACTGTGTCGCGTTGGGTGACCGGGCGCAGGTGGTGATCGACACCGGGCACCACGCGCCGGGGACCAACATCGAGTTCATCGTGGCGATGCTGCTGCGTGCGCGCAAGCTGGGCGGATTCGACTTCAACTCCCGGTTCTACGCGGACGACGATCTGATGGTCGGGTCGGCCGATCCGTTCCAGCTGTTCCGGATCATGCACGAGATCGTGCTCGCGGACGAGCTGGACAAGGGGGTCGCGTTCATGCTGGACCAGTGCCACAACCTGGAACCCAAGATCCAGGCGGTGATCCGGTCGGTCCTCAACGTGCAGGAGGCCACCGCGAAAGCGCTGCTGGTCGATCATTCCGCGCTGAAAGCCGCGCAGGACGCCGGTGACGTGCTGGAGGCCAACGCGGTGCTGATGGACGCCTACAACACCGACGTCCGGCCGCTGCTGCGTGACCTGCGTGCGGACCTGGGCCTGGACCTGGACCCGATCGCGGCCTACAAACGCTCCGGGTACCTGGAGAAGGTCAAGGCCGAGCGCGTCGGCGGCACCCAAGCCGGGTGGGGCGCCTGATGGCGGCGAAGGACGATCTGATCGCCCGATCGCGGCGGCTGGGCGCCGATCCGCGCAACACCAATTACGCCGGCGGCAACACCTCGGCCAAGGGAACCGCTGACGACCCGGTGACCGGCGAGCCGGTGGAACTGTTGTGGGTCAAGGGTTCCGGCGGCGACCTCGGCACGTTGACCGAAGGCGGGCTGGCCGTGCTGCGGCTGGACCGGCTGCGCGCCCTCACCGGCGTCTACCCGGGTGTCGAGCGCGAGGACGAGATGGTGGCGCTGTTCGACTACTGCCTGCACGGGCGGGGTGGCGCGGCACCGAGCATCGACACCGCGATGCACGGCCTGGTCGACGCCGAGCACGTCGACCACCTGCACCCCGACGCCGGGATCGCCTTCGCGGCGGCGGCCGACGGCGAGGCGCTGACCAAGGAGTGCTTCGGCGACCGCGTCGTGTGGGTGCCCTGGCGACGGCCCGGTTTCCAGCTCGGCCTCGACATCGCCGCGATCAAGGCGGCGTACCCGCAGGCGATCGGGTGTGTCCTGGGTGGGCACGGCATCACCGCCTGGGGGTCCACGAGCGAGGAGTGCGAGCAACGGTCGCTGGAGATCATCGCCACCGCCCAGGCGTACATCGACGAGCGCGGCCGAGCCGAGCCGTTCGGCCCGGTCGACCACGAGCCGCTGCCCGAGGCCGAGCGCCGGGACCGGGCCGCCGCGCTCGCCCCGCTGATCCGCGGCCTCGCCTCGACGGACCGGCCGCAGGTCGGCCACTTCACCGACGACCCGGTCGTGCTGGACTTCCTCAGCCGCGCCCGGCATCCGGCGCTGGCCGCGCTGGGCACCTCCTGCCCGGACCATTTCCTGCGGACCAAGGTCCGGCCGCTGGTGCTGGACCTGCCGCCGACCGCGCCGTTCGACGACGTCGTGACCAGGCTGCGTGAGCTGCACGCCGAGTACCGCGCCGAGTACGCGAGCTATTACGACCGGCATGCCGAACCCGACTCACCTCCGATGCGTGGCGCGGACCCGGCGATCGTGCTCGTGCCGGGCGTCGGCATGTTCAGCTTCGGCCGTGACAAGCAGACCGCACGGGTCGCGAGCGAGTTCTACGTCAACGCCATCAACGTGATGCGCGGCGCGGAGGCGATCTCCCGCTACCAGCCGATCAGCGAATCGGAGAAGTTCCGCATCGAGTACTGGGCGCTCGAAGAGGCCAAACTCGCGCGCATGCCCAAGCCGAAACCCCTGGCCACGCGGGTCGCGTTCGTCACCGGCGGCGGATCGGGCATCGGCAAGGCCGTCGCGCTGCGGCTCGCGGCCGAAGGCGCGTGCGTGGTGGTCGCCGATCGCGACGGCGAAGCCGCCGCACAGGTCGCGGCTTCCCTGGGCCCAGACCTGGCGCTCGCGGTCACTGTCGACGTCACCGACGAGCAACTGGTACGCACAGCGCTGCGCCAGGCGTCCCTCGCTTTCGGTGGGGTGGACCTGATCGTCAACAACGCCGGCCTGTCGATCAGCAAATCGTTGCTGGACACCACGCTGGCCGACTGGGACGTGCAGCACGACGTCATGGCCCGGGGCTCGTTCCTGGTCGCCCGGGAAGCCGCCCGGATCATGATCGACCAGGGCATGGGGGGCGACATCGTCTACATCGCCAGCAAGAACTCCGTGTTCGCCGGGCCGAACAACGTCGCGTACGGGGCGGCCAAGGCCGACCAGGCGCATCAGGTGCGGTTGCTCGCCGCCGAACTCGGTGCGTTCGGCATCCGGGTCAACGGCGTCAACCCGGACGGCGTCGTACGCGGTTCGGGGATCTTCGCCTCCGGCTGGGGAGCCCAGCGTGCGGCGGTGTACGGCGTACCGGAGGAGCAGCTGGGGGAGTTCTACGCCCAGCGCACCCTGCTCAAGCGGGAGGTGCTGCCGGAGCACGTGGCCAACGCCGTGTTCGTGCTCGCCTCCGCCGAGCTGTCGCACACCACCGGTCTGCACGTGCCCGTCGACGCCGGGGTCGCCGCGGCCTTCCTGCGATGAGCGGCCCCTTCGGCAGTCCCGTCACGGTGGCGGCGGTCGACCTCGGCGCGGCCAGCGGCCGGGTGATGACCGGCGTGGCCGGCGACGGCGTACTGCGGCTGTCCGAGGCGGCCCGCTTTGCGAACGTGCCGGTCCGGGCGGGCGGCACGCTGCACTGGGACATCCTGCGGCTCTATCGGGGAGTCCTCGACGGGCTGCGGGCCGCCGGGCCGGTGGAGTCCATCGGCGTGGACTCGTGGGCCGTCGACTACGGACTGCTCGACGCCGACGGCCGGCTGCTGGGCAACCCGGTGCACTACCGCGACTCCCGGACCGACGGAGTCCCAGACCAGGTGCTGGGTCAGGTTCCCGCCGAGCGCCTGTACGCGACCACCGGGCTGCAGCTTCAGCCGTTCAACACGATCTTCCAGCTCGCCGCCGCCCGGGACAGCGCCCAGTTGGCGGCGGCGAAGACGCTGCTGCTGATCCCCGATCTGCTCGGCTATTGGCTGACCGGACAGATCGGGGCGGAGCGTACCAACGCGTCCACGACGCAGCTCCTCGACGTCCAATCGGGACAATGGTCGGCCGAGTTGGCTGCCTCGCTGGGTTTGCCAGTGCGGATCCTCCCGCCCCTTCGAGATCCGGGTACGCCGGTCGGCGTCCTCGATCCGCAGCTGGGGCTCGGCCCGGTTCCGGTGACGGCGGTCGGATCGCACGACACGGCGTCGGCGGTCGTCGGCGTACCCGCCGAGGGGGAGAACTTCGCCTACATCTCCTGCGGCACCTGGTCACTGGTCGGCGTCGAGCTGACCGCGCCGGTGCTGACCGCCGACAGCCGCAGGGCCAACTTCACCAACGAGGCCGGGGTGGACGGCACCGTCCGCTATCTGCGCAACGTCATGGGGCTGTGGCTGCTGCAGGAGTCGCTGCTTGCCTGGGGCGATCCCGACCTCGGCGACCTGTTACGGCAGGCGGCGGGCGTACCGGGGCTGCGGGCGGTGGTCGACGCCGGGGACGCCGTCTTCCTACCGCCCGGGGACATGCCCAGCCGGATCGCCGAGCAGTGCGTACGCCTCGGCCAGCGCCCGCCGGCGAGCCCGGCCGAGACCGTCCGGTGCATCCTGGACAGCCTCGCGCTCGCCCATCGGGCGGCGGTGCTGGACGCCCAGCGGCTGTCCGGCCGGGCGGTCGACGTCGTCCACGTCGTCGGCGGCGGCGCCCGCAACGAACTGCTCTGCCAGCTCACCGCCGACGCCTGCGACCTGCCGGTGCTGGCCGGTCCGGTGGAGGCGACCGCGTTGGGCAACGTGCTGGTGCAGGCCCGAGCCGTCGGCGGGAGCAGCGCCGGGCTGGCCGACCTGCGACAGCTGATCCGCGCGACCCACACCGTGCGGCGCTACGAGCCACGGGGCGACGCCGACCGGTGGCGGGCGGCAGCCGGACGCCTCTGAAATGTTTCACGTCTGGAGTGTCGATGGTCTACCACAACGCGTTGAGTTCGCCGGCCGACCTCGACGGCTTCCGGCTCGAAGGCGACGGGGCGCTGTCGTTCCCGAGGGGACGGCTGCGGCTGGAGAGCCTGCGTCCGCCCGACGACGGCCAGGACGCCAACATCGTGCTGTGGTGCCCGGCCGACTTCGGGCCGGACATCCAGATCGAGTGGGATTTCTGGCCGATCGGCGAGCCCGGGCTGTGCATCATGTTCTTCCACGCCCGGGGCCGGCGTGGTGAGGATCTGTTCGACCTCGCGCCCCGGACCGGCCCGTACCAGCAGTACCACCACGGCGACCTGGACGCGTACCACGTCTCCTATTTCCGTCGGATGTGGCCGTCGGAGCGGCGGCTGCACACCTGCAACCTGCGCAAGAGCTACGGGTTCCACCTGGTGGCGCAGGGACCCGATCCGTTGCCGGCGGCGCTGGACGCCCAGGGCCCGTACCCGATCCGGCTGACCGTACGCGGCGGCGAGATCGTCTTCGAGGTCGCCGACCTGGTCTCGTTCCGGTGGCGCGACGCGGATCCGCTGCCCGGCGGGAAGATCGGCTTCCGGCAGATGGCCCCGATGATCGGCGAGTACGCCAACCTCCGCGTCACCGACCTCTGACCGCTTCCCGACTGGATCAGGGTTCCGGGTCGAATCTTGCCTCAAGATTCGACCCGGAAC
>NZ_JBFBAZ010000074.1:0-38841 GCF_040682475.1 Hamadaea sp. NPDC051192 | reverse complement strand
GACGTCTGACCGGCCCGCATCTGTAGTTCCGCGTTGGATCACGGATCCCGGTCGAATCTTGACCCATGATCCGACCCGGAACCCTGATCCAGCGCCAGAGGAAGCCAGGTGAAGGCGCGCGTCAGGCGGCGAGGCCGGTCGACTCGCGGACGACCAGGCGGCAGGGTTGCCGCAGCACCCCGGTGGTCGGGTTGCCGTCGAGCGCGGCGAACAGGTGCAGCACCGCCGTCGCGCCGAGCTGCTCCAGGTTGAGGTCCACAGTGGTCAGCGGAGGCCGGCAGTCGGCCGCCAGCACCTCCCAGTTGTCGTAGCCGACCACGGCCACGTCGTCGGGGACTCGACGGCCCATCTCCTGCAACACTTGCAACGCCCCGACGGCGATCTGGTCGTTGCCGCAGAACAGCGCGTCGGTGTCGGGGTGAGCGGTCAGCAGCTGCCGGGTGGCGTGGCGGCCCCAGCGCTGCGACCACTCGCCGTAGAGCGGTTCGCCGCCGACGAGGGTCAGGCCGTTTTCGGCCAGAACCGCGCGGGCCCCGGTGACCCGGTCGCGCGCCGCTCGATAGTGCTCCGGGCCGGTGATGTGCCCGATGCGGCGGCGGCGCTGCGCGATCAGGTGCTCGATCACCAAGCGTGCGCCGCCTTCGTCGTCGGCCAGCAGCGACAAGTCGTCCGGATCGGTGGACTGGCCGTAGACGTAGACGACCGGGACCGGGATCTCCCGGCCCAGCGATGGGCGTACGTCGTTGCTGTCCCCCACCACGATGAACCCGTCGACCTGCCGGGCGACGAGCGTACGGATGTAGTGCCGGCGGCGGATGGCGTCGCCGCGGGCGTCGCAGAGCAGCACCGACATCTGCTCGTTGCCGAGCGCGTTCTCCGCGCCCAGCAGGATGGGGATGGAGAACCGGCCGGCCAGCTCGTCGGTGAGCAGCCCGATGGTGCGCGTGCGCCCGGAGATCAGGCCGCGCGCGAGCACGTTCGGCTGGAACGCCAACTGCTCGGCCGCCTGCAGTACGCGTTGCCGGGTGTCCGGCGCGACCTCCCCCTTGGCATTGAGGGCTTTCGAAGCGGTGGCGACCGAGACGCCCGCCAGCTGCGCCACGTCGGTGAGGGTCACCTGTTGCGACCGCCGTCTGCCCATCGAAAGCCTTTCGAATCGATTTCGAAGCTGCCCAAAGCGTAATGACGTTGTCAATCCCCGTGATCTATCGATGTGCCGTTATCGGTTTGTAACTCAGAAGACGTCTTGCCGAAAAGGTTTTCGGCGCGCATCGTGTCCTCACACATCCACGAGGAGGAGGCCACGATGACGGTGACGGCGCGCCCCGCCGACCTCACGGGAGGGCGGCCCGTCGTGCCGTCGCGCGGCGCGTTGCGCCCGCTCGGCCTGGCCGAGGTGCGGATCACCGGCGGCTTCTGGGCCCGGCGGCAGCAGCTGATCGGCAGCGCGACGCTCGACCACGGTCGGCTGTGGATGGACAAGCTCGGCTGGACCGGGTCGTTCCTGCGGGACGGTGACGCCAACGCCGACCGCCGGGGACGCGAGTTCACCGACTCCGAGGTCTACAAGCTCGTCGAGGCGATGTCCTGGGAGAACGGGCGGCTGCCGACGCCGGGCCGCGACCGCGAGATCACCGAGCTGACCGCGTTGTTCGCCGGCGCGCAGGCCGACGACGGCTACCTGCACACGGCGTTCGGCGGCCCTGGGCAGCGGTCCCGGTACAGCGACCTGTCCTGGGGGCACGAGCTGTACTGCACCGGGCACCTGCTTCAGGCGGCGGTCGCGCGGGCGCGGACGACCGGCGGCGACGAGCTGCTGGACGTCGCCCAGCGGGCGGCCGACCACGTCTGCGACACCTTCGGCCCGGACGGTCCGGCGATCGTCTGTGGACATCCGGAGATCGAGCCGGCCCTGGCCGAGCTGGCCCGGGTCACCGGCGAGCAGCGCTACCTCGACCAGGCCGCATTGTTCCTGCGCCGCCGGGGTCACCGCAGCCTGCCGCCGCACCAGTTCGGCTGGTCGTACTTCAGCGACGATCAGCCCATCCGGGCGGCGCACACCTTCCGCGGCCACGCCGTCCGCGCGCTCTACCTGGCCGCGGGCGCGGTGGACGTGGCCGTCGAGACCGGCGACGACGAGCTGCTCGGCGCGATCATCGAGCAGTTCGACCACACGCTGGCGCGGCGTACGTATCTGACGGGCGGCATGGGCTCCCGGCACGAGGACGAGGCCTTCGGCGAGGACTTCGTACTGCCGTCCGACCGGGCCTATTCGGAGACCTGCGCCGGCATCGCGACGGTCATGCTCGCCTGGCGGCTACTGCTGGCCACCGGCCGGCCCCGGTACGCCGACGTCATCGAGCGCGTCCTGTACAACGTGGTGGCGACCTCGCTGGGCGACGACGGGCGGTCCTTCTTCTACGCCAACACGCTGCATCAGCGTACGCCGACCGCGGTCGTGCCGGAGGATCAGGAGCAGCTCGGCTTCGGCGGCGGTCCCCGCGCGCCCTGGTTCGAGGTGTCCTGCTGCCTGGGCAACACCGCCCGGCTGCTGGCGAGCCTGTCGGCGTACTTCGCGGCGGTGGACGCCGACGAGGTGCACGTCTTCCAGTACGCCGACGCCGAAGTGCGTACGCGGCTGGCCGACGGGCGGCCGGTCGGACTGTCGATGACCACGGCGTACCCGGACAGCGGGGGCGTCCGGATCCGGGTCACCGAGACGTCCGGCGGCGAATGGGCCGTCGCGCTGCGCCTGCCCGACTGGGCCGGTGGGGCGACTGTGACGGTCAACGGGCAGCCGCAGCCCGCCTCGGGCGACCGCGTCGTGATCCGCCGCCCGTTCCGGGCCGGTGATGAGATCGTCCTCTGGCTGCCGATGCGGCCCCGGTTCACCCATCCCGACGCTCGCATCGACGCCGTCCGGGATTGCGTCGCGGTCGAGCGTGGCCCGATCGTGTTGTGCGCGGAGTCCCCGGAGGGCTCGATCGACCTGGACCGAGTGCGGGTCGACGTGGCTGTCCCCCCGGCCGACTACGCCACCGCCGCAGCCGCGGCGGAGAACGAGAAGAACCCCGAGCAGAGCACGGTCTCCGTCTCCGCCGTGCTCGAACAGACCGCTCCCGCCGCGTGGCCGTACGCCGACGCGGCGGCGAGCGGAGCCCGGACCCCGACATCCCTGCGATTGATCCCGTATCACCGCTGGGGCCGCCAGGGTCCGGCCACGATGCGGATCTGGCTGCCCAAGACCTGACCGACCCGGCCGCCCGAGCCGCCGAACCTCCAAAAACTAAGGAGAGATCGTGAGATCGTTGAGAACCCCGGCCGCCGTGGCGGTCGCGGTCCTGCTGACCGTCGTCCTCGGGGCGTGCGGTGAGGATGAGGCGCCCGGCGGGAACTCCACCGCCGGCGTCGACGACGGCGCGCAGCTGACCCTGTGGACGCGTGCCGCCACCGAATCGGTGTCCAAGGCGTACGCCGAGGCGTACAACGCCGGTCACAAGAACAAGGTGACCGTGACGGCGTACCCGAATGAGGAGTATCCGGCGAAGCTGGCCTCGGCGGCCGGGGCGAAGGCCCTGCCCGACCTGTTCGCCACCGACGTCGTCTTCGCCCCGCAGTACGCCTCGCAGGGTCTGTGGGCCGACATCACCGACCGGTTCGCCGCCAGCGGCGTGAAGGACAAGGTCTCCCCCGGCCATGTCCGCGCCGGCACCTGGGACGGCAAGACGTACGCCGTGCCGCACACGGTCGACATGTCGGTGATGCTCTACAACAAGGACCTGTACACCAAGGCCGGGCTGGACCCGGAGAAGCCGCCGACGACGCTCAAGGAGTTCGCCGAGCAGGCGCGCAAGATCGACAAGCTGGGCGGGGACGTCAACGGCACCTACTTCGGCGGCAACTGCGGCGGGTGCGTCGAGTTCACCTTCTGGCCGTCGGTCTGGGCGTCCGGCGGCAACGTGCTCGACGACAAGGGCACCACCGCGAAGATCGACTCGAAGGAGATGGCGGACGTCTTCGCCCTCTACCGTTCGCTCTACGACGAGGGCGTGGCCGCGCCCGCGGCCAAGGACGAGGCCGGTCCGACCTGGCTCGGCGCGCTGCAGAGCGGGAAGATCGGCATCGCGCCCGGTCCGTCGGTGTGGCTGGGCATGATCGAGGAGAAGGGCGTGAAGATGGGCGTCGCCCCGATCACCGGCCTCGACGGCGGGGAGTCCACCTTCATCGGCGGCGACTCGATCGGCATCGGCGCGACCAGCACCAAGCAGGCGCAGGCCTGGGACTTCCTGAACTGGACGATGTCGGAGGCCGCCCAGGTCGAGGTCATCGCCAAGAACAAGGGCGTGCCGATCCGCACCGACCTGGCCTCGAACAAGTACTCGTCGGCCGACCCGCGCATCGTGACGATCAACAGCCTCGTCGCGAAGGGCAAGACGCCGTACGCGAAGAACTTCAACGCCTCGTTCAACGACCCGCAGAGCCCCTGGCTGCAGACCGTCCGCGGAGCGCTGTTCGGCGACGCGGCCAAGTCGCTCGCCGACGGCAACGCGGCGATCACCAAGTCCCTCCAGCAAGGCTGACCCGTCCGGCCCGGCCGTCCACACCGGACGGCCGGGTCCCGAATCGACTCCGGAGAACCGATGCCGATGACGATGCAGCGCCCGGCGCCGGCCGCCGACGCGGCCGCGACGACACCGCCGCCGCGACGCGCGAGCCGGGCCAGACGGCGGAGCCTGGTGGGCGCCGCGTACGCCGCCCCCACGGCGGTCATGGTCGGGCTGTTCTTCGTCACGCCACTGCTGCTGGTGGTGTGGATGTCGCTGCACAAGTGGCCGCTGCTGGGGCAGCCGACCTTCAACGTGCCCGACAACTACACCGGCATCGGCGACAACCAGCTCGTCGGCTCGGCGGTCTGGTTCACCCTGAAATACACCGTGATCATGACGGTGCTGCTCTTCTCGCTCGCCCTCGGGCTGGCCCTGCTCGTGCAGAACCGCCGCCGGGGCGTGGGCTTCCTGCGTACGGCGTTCTTCCTGCCGATGGCGGTCGGGTTCGCCAGCGCCTCACTGCTGTTCCTCGGGCTGCTCTCGGACGAGATCGGCCCGGTCAGCGACGGCCTGCGGGCGATCGGCCTGGTCGACGGCTACGTCTCGTGGACCTCGGGCAGCGGTACCTCCGCGCTCGGCTCGACCGTGGTGCTGGTGCTGTGGCGGTTCGCCGGCTTCAACATGCTCATCATGCTGACCGGGCTGCAGGCGATCCCGCTGGAGGTCTACGAAGCCGCGCGGATCGACGGCGCGAGCCGCTGGCAGACCTTCCGGCGGATCACCCTGCCGCTCATGCGGCCGACGATCGCGTTGGTCCTGACGATGATGATCACCGGCTCGATCCTCGCCTTCGACCAGTTCTGGATCCTCACCCGCGGCGGCCCCGACAACAGCACCACCTCATTGGTGATGGTGATCTACCGGGAGGCCTTCATCCGGCTCGATCTCGGGTCGGCCGCCGCGCTGTCGGTGGCCCTGCTCGCCGTCCTCGTCGTCGTCAACGTCGTCCAGCTCGGCGTCCTGCGCCGCCGGTCTCACTAGGGGCATGCCAATGATCAGTCTGGGGCGCGTTGCATCGCAAGCGGACCGCAGGGATTCGCGGCGAGGCAACCCATGGGGCACAGCAGGCTACGGCGTGACAGGCGGGGCGCTGGCGATCCTCTTCCTATTCCCGCTGCTGTGGAGCGGCTACGCGTCCGTGCGTACCGGTAGCGGCTTCGGGCTGGAGAATTATGACCGGCTGTTCACCTCGGACAACGGCATCCGCCTGCACCATGTGGTCAACAGCTTCACGGTCAGCGCACTGACCGTCGGGGGCACGCTGATCGTCTCCACGCTGGGCGGGTACGCCTTCGGCCGGTTCCGCTTCCCCGGCCGCGACGCGCTGTTCCTGATCACGCTGGCGATCCTGATGGTGCCGTACGCGACGATCCTGATCGCGCTGTACGTGCTGCTCGGCTGGCTGGGTCTGCAGGACAGCCTGATCGGGCTGAGCCTGGTGCTGACCATGTTCCAGCTGCCGTTCTCGCTGTTCATGATGCGCAACTCGTTCGAGGCGGTGCCCCGCGAACTCGAGGAGTCCGCGCAGGTCGACGGCTGCAACAGCTTCTCCACGCTGCTGCGCATCATGCTCCCGGCGGTACGCCCGGGGCTGATCACGGTCGGCCTGTTCGCCTTCCTCGCCTCGTGGAACGAGTTCTTCGCCCCGCTGATCCTGCTCAACTCGACCGACAAGTTCACCACCACGCTGGCGGTGGTCAACATGCGTACCGCCAGCCACGGCTCCATCGACTACGCGGCGCTGGAGGCGGGGGTGGTCTTCATGGCCGTCCCGTGCCTGCTGTTGTTCGCGTTCATGCAACGCAGCTACGTCCGTGGGTTCGCCTCTGGAGCGCTCAAGGGGTAGGCCCGCAGGTATCGCGGCGTTCCGGGTGCGACGCGATACACCCTCCACTTCGTACCAAAACGAAAGGTGAGGTACATGCGACACGAACGTGTCACCCGGCGCACCCTGCTGGCCACCGGCGTCGCGGCCGGTGTCGCCGCTACCGCCGCTCCCCTGCTCACGGGGGAACCGGCGGCTGCGGCCAGACCCGACACCGGCGTCTCGGTCTACTCCTTCCCGCTGTCGGCGGTCACCCTGCTGACCGGTCCGTTCCTGGCCAACCAGGGGCGTACGCAGGCGTATCTGAAGTTCGTCGACGCCGACCGGCTGCTGCACACCTTCCGGCTCAACTACGGCCTGTCCTCGTCGGCGGCCGCGTGTGGCGGCTGGGAGTCGCCGACGACCGAGCTGCGCGGGCACTCCACCGGCCATCTGCTGACCGCTCTGGCCCAGTCGTACGCGAACACCGGCGACACGGCGTACAAGACGAAGGGCGACTACATCGTCGGCGTACTCGCGCAATGCCAGGCGCGGGCCACCACGGTCGGCTTCAACACCGGCTTCCTGTCGGCGTTCCCGGAGAGTTTCATCGACCGCGTCGAGGCCCGGCAGTCGGTGTGGGCGCCGTACTACACGCTGCACAAGATCATGGCCGGCCTGCTCGACATGCACCTGCTCGCCGGCAACGCCCAGGCGCTGGCGGTGCTGACGGCGATGGCGGCCTGGGTGAAGTTCCGGATGGACCGGCTGACCCAGACCCAGCGGCAGAACATGCTCGACACCGAATTCGGCGGGATGAACGAGGTGCTGGCCAACCTCTATCAGGTCACCGCCGACGCCAACCACCTGACCACGGCGCAGTACTTCGACCACGCCGAGATCTTCGACCCGCTGGCGAGCAACACCGACGCCCTCAACGGATACCACGCCAACACCCAGATCCCGAAGGCGATCGGCGCGATCCGCGAGTACCACGCGACCGGCACGACCCGCTACCGCGACATCGCCGTCAACTTCTGGGACATCGTCGTCGGTCACCACACGTACGTCATCGGCGGCAACTCGGACGGGGAGTACTTCAAGGCGCCGGACCGGATCGCCAGCCAGTTGTCGGACAGCACCTGCGAGGTCTGCAACTCCTACAACATGCTCAAGCTGACCCGGCAGCTGTTCTTCACCAACCCGGCTCGGCTGGACTACCTGGAGTACTACGAGCGGACCCTCTGGAACCAGATGCTCGGCGAGCAGGACCCCGACTCCGCGCACGGCTTCGTCACCTACTACACGCCGCTGCGGGCGGGCGGGATCAAGACCTACACCAACGATTACAACGACTTCACCTGCGATCACGGCAGCGGCATGGAGACGCACACGAAGTTCGCCGACACCATTTACTTCCACGACAACGCGAACACCATCTTCGTCAACCTGTTCATCGCGTCCACGGTGAACTGGGCGGCGAAGGGCGTGACGATCCGCCAGGACACCACCTTCCCCGAATCGAACACCACCAGACTGACCGTCACGGGGAACGCCGCGTTCACGCTGAAGCTGCGCGTACCCTCCTGGGCGGCTGGAGCGACGGTGACGCTGAACGGGGCGGCGGTCGCGGCCACCCCCGGAGCCCACGTCACCATCACGCGGAGCTGGACCACCGGCGACGTCGTGGCGATGACGATGCCGATGGCGCTGACCCGGTCGGCCACGCCCGACAGCGCGACCACCCAGGCGGTGAAGATCGGCCCGATCGTGCTCGCGGGCGCCTATGGGACGACGAACCTGTCCGCGCTGCCGACGCTGAACCCGGCGACCCTCGCCGCGACCTCGACCCCGTTGCAGTACACGGCGACCGCCAGCACCGGCACGGTGACGCTGCTGCCGTTCTACAAGATGCACCATCAGCGGTACACGGTGTACTGGAACGTCACCTCGACGCAGCCGCTGCCGGAGTTCGTGGCCTGGTACAAGTTCGACGAGACCAGCGGCACGACGGCCGCCGACGCGACCGGCAACGGCAAGACCGCGACGCTGGCCGGCGGCACCGCGTGGGTGGCCGGGCGCAGCGGCAACGCCGTCGACCTCAACGGCTCGACCGGCTACGTCACCCTGCCGGCCGGGATCCTCGCCGGAGCGGCCGCCGCCACCGTGGCGACCTGGGTCCGCATCGACACCCTGACGAGCTGGTCGCGGGTGTTCGACTTCGGCAGCAGCACGACGGTCAACATGTTCCTGACCCCGCAAAGCAGTTCCGGCACCGCCCGGTTCGCCATCACGACCAGCGGCTCCGGCGGCGAGCAGCGGATCAACGCCCCGGCGGCGCTGCCGACCGGCGCGTGGACGCATGTCGCGGTGACCCTCAACGGCGCGGTCGGCGTCCTCTACGTCAACGGCGCGGAAGTCGCCCGCAGCACCGGGCTGACCCTGACCCCGGCCAGCCTGGGCAGCACCACCGCCAACCGGATCGGCCGCTCGCAGTACGCCGACCCGTACCTCGACGGCGCGGTCGACGGCCTGCGCCTCTACAGCCGTGCCCTGAGCGCGAGCGAGATCGCCGCGCTGTACACGTCGGGCACCTGAGCCCCGGCGGGCAGCGGCGGGATGTACCCGGCATCCCGCCGCCGCCCGTCGGCCCCCACCCCCCACCACGACGTCATCAGGAGGTGACGCGCATGGGCTCCACCGGCACCACCTTCCGGCGCCGCGTCGCGGCTTTCACGGTAGCGACGCTAGGCGCCGCTCTGCTGACCGCGCAGCCGACGCCCGGCTATGCCGCCCAGACCATCGGGCTGCCGACCTTCACCGGACCGGCGATCCCGGCCGCCCCGGTCGGCTACACCACCGGCAACATGATGCAGGCGATGTACAACGCCGAAAGCGGCGGCACCGACTTCTGGATGGACCGGCTGCTGTCCCGCAGCGGCGGCAGTGATCCCGCCGACGCCGACGGGGCCATCCTCATGACGCGGGGCCGAGCCCTGTTCATGAAGACCTACACCCCGGGCACGATGGGCTTCGCCGGCCACGTCGCGTACTGGGAGAGCATCAGCGACAACAACGCGTACACGATCACGGCCAGCCCGGGGACGTTCTCGGAGCAGCCGTCGCAACGCTGGCAGGCACCGTCCTACTCGAAGAACGTCTTCACCAGCGGCTCGATCACGATCACCCAGCAGAAGTTCATCACGAACAACAACGTCGCGGTGACGAACCTGTCGATCACCAACAGCGGATCGGCGTCCACGACGCTGACCCTGCGGGCGGTCTCCCCGTACGCCACCAGCGGCAGCGGCAGCGAGCTGACCGGTTCGACCGGGGTGAAGAACAGCCTGACGACGCTGACGACCCGGCTGACCGGGGACGGTTTCGCCGTCTCCAGCGGCGGGCTGAACCGCTCCATCACCGTCGCGGCCGGGGCCACCGCCACGGCGAAGGTGGTCATGGGCTTCATCGCCAATGAGATCCCGGACTCGGCCACCGAGTACAGCGCCTACGCCGGGTACTCCAACGCCACCGCGTTCGCCACCCACGTCCGGGCGTACAACAAGTGGTGGGCGGACAACATCCCCTACTTCGACTCCCCCGAACCGGCGTTGAAGAAGAACTACTACTACCGCTGGTGGCTCATGCGGTTCAACAACCTCGACGCCGACATCCCGGGGCAGACCTATCAGTTCCCGATCTCCGTCGAGGGCGCGCTCGGCTACAACAACGCGATCGTGCTGACCCAGCCGATGCACATCGACGACCTGAAGTACCTGCGCACACCGCTGTACGCGTACGGCGACTGGCTGTCGGCCGGGCAGGTCAGCAAGGGCGCGCGATTCGTCGACAACCCGGGCGACCCGGAGAACTGGTCCAACAGCTACACGCAGTACATCGCCGAGGCGGCCTGGAAGAGCTACCAGATCCACGGCGGCCAGCCGGCGATCGCGGCCAACCTCGCCAAGTACGCCGAAGGCGACGTCAAGGGCCAGCTCGCCTATTACGACACCAACAACAACAAGCTCATCGAGTACGACTGGGGCGCGCTGACCGGCAACGACGCCGACGCGGTCTCCTTCGACTGGCGGGCCGGCAAGATGGACCGGGGCGAGTCGGCGTACCAGTACAGCGGCGCGCTCGCCGCGGCGGCGGCGTACGAAGCGGCGGGCAACACGGCCAAGGCGGCCGAGATGCGCCAGCTCGCCACCGACATCGGCAACGCCATCGTGAACGTGTTGTGGAACCCCAGCCGCAACCTGTTCGAGAACCGGATGGTCTCCGACGGGGCGTTCAACCCCTGGAAGGAGATCAACATCTACTACCCGTTCGCGGTCAACGCGATCCCGAACACCACCACCTACAAGCAGGCGCTGCGCCTGTTCGACGACCCGGCGCAGTACCCGATCTTCCCGTTCTACACCGCGAATCAGGCCGACAAGGCGGCCGCCGGGACGGGCAGCAACAACTTCTCCACCATCAACTCGACGGTCCAGTTCCGGCTGATCAGCTCGGTCATCCGCAACTACCCCAACTCGTGGATCACCGCCGACTGGTACAAGAAGCTGCTCTACTGGAACGCGTACGCCCAGTACGTCAACGGCAACATGGCGTACCCGGACGCCAACGAGTTCTGGGCCAACTGGAACGGCTCGTCGATCACCTACCGCTCCTGGATCCACCACAACATCCTCGGCAGCGGCAACTGGACGATGATCGAGGACGTCGCGGGCCTGCGCCCGCGCAACGACGCCAAGGTCGAGCTGTCGCCGATCAACATCGGCTGGACCCACTTCACCGTCAACAACATCCGCTACCGCAACGCCGACCTGAGCATCGTCTGGGACGATCCGGCCGACGGCGTCGTGCGCTATCCCGGCGTGCCCGAGGGCTACTCCATCTTCATCAACGGCACCCGGGTCGCCACCGTCAACTCGCTGGTCCCGTTCACTTGGGATCCGGCGACCGGCGCGGTCACCACCACCGGCACCGTCTCCTACAACGCGTCCTTCTCGTCGCTCCAGGCGCCCAACCAGGTCGTCCAGTCCGACGCGCGGGTCCTCGACGAGCTGGCCAAGGCCGGCGTCGACACCACCCTGCCGGCCCTGACCAACCTCGCCACCGGCGCGACGGTCAGCGCCTCCTACAGCGGCTCGGGCACCAGCACCGCGGCCGCGGTCGACGGCTTCCCGATCAACGAGCCCTATTGGGGCGCGGGGGGCTCGCCGAACAGCCAGGACTGGTACGAGGTCAACTTCGGCACGGCCCGCACGCTCAACGAGGTCCGGCTCTACTTCAAGGACAGCCGGCCCGCCAGCACCACGTACCGGGCGCCGTCCGCGTACGACATCCAGTACTACAACGGGTCCGCCTGGGTCAGCGTGCCCAGCCAGGCCAAGTCGCCGGGCGCGCCCCGCGCCAACTACAACCTGGTGACCTTCCCGGCCATCAGTGCTCAACGGGTACGCGTACTGGCGACCAACGCGTCCGGCGCCAAGACCGGCCTGACCGAGGTCAAGATCTTCAACCGCGGCGGTACGCAGCCGCCGCCGGTGACGAACCTGGCCCTGTCGGCGTCCCCGGTGTGCAGTTACACGTCGGCCTGGGAGAGCTGCGCCGCGCTCAACAACGGCGACGAGCCGACCAGCTCGAACTACGGCGGCACGAACCAGGGCAACCGCTGGGGCACCTGGCCGGAGACCGGCACCCAGTGGGGCGAGCTGCAATGGTCGACGGCGCAGTCGGTCAGCCGCGCCCAGGTCTACTTCTTCGACGACGACCAGGGCATCGACATGCCGTCGTCGTGGAAGCTTCAGTACTGGAACGGCACGGCGTACGCCGACGTGCCCGGCGCGAGCGCGTACACGTTGACGAAGAACGCGTACAACACGGTCACCTTCACCGCGACCTCGACCACCCGGTTGCGGGTCGTGCTGACCGCGACCGGAACCGCGTCGCTCGGCCTGCTGGAGGTGAAGGCCTTCACCTCCTGAGGTAGCAGCCGGGAGCCCCACGGTCCGCCGGATCGTGGGGCTCCCGCGATCGCGCCGCATCAACTACGTTTGCAGGAACCGGACGGGGAGGCGACGTGGCCGCGATTCGCAACATCACGCAGACCGAGGCGATCGAGCGGGCCGCCGCTCTCGAGGTGGGGCACTACGACATCCAGCTCGACCTGACCGACGGCGCGGGCGGACCCGGCGAGGGGACGTTCCGCTCCCGGACCGAGGTCACCTTCCACTGCCGGGACACCGAGGCGGTCATCGAGGTCGCCGCCGAGCGGCTGACCGAGGTCACCCTGAACGGGCAGCCGCAGTCGCTCGAATTCGACCCCGTCAAGGGGTACGCGCTCGCCACCGAGTTCGGCGGCAACTTCCTCGTCGTGGCGGCCGAGTTCGCGTACTCGTCGAGCGGGCAGGGCCTGCACCGGGCGGTCGACCCGGTCGACGGCGAGGTCTACGTCTACTCCTCGTTCTGCCCCGCCGACAGCCAGCGGGCGTACGCCTGCTTCGACCAGCCCGATCTGAAGGCCGAGTTCACCTGGCACGTCACCGTTCCGGGCCACTGGCTGGTCACCTCGACGATGCCGGTCGACCGGGTCGAGGCGCTGGACAACGGGGCCAAGGTCGTCCACTTCCAGCGCTCCCCGAAGATGAGCAGCTACGTGGGAGCCGTGTGCGCCGGACCCTTCCACGAGGTACGCGACACTCACGACGGCATCGACCTGGGTCTGTTCTGCCGGGCGTCGGTCGCCGAGCACCTCGACGCGGACGAGTTCCTCGACGTCACCAAGCGGGGCCTGGACCACTTCCAGTCGTCCTTCGGCGTCCGCTATCCCCTGCCGAAGTACGACCAGATCCTGCTGCCCGAGTACAACATGGGCGCGATGGAGAACTTCGGCTGCATCACGTTCTCCGAGGAGCTGTGCCTGTTCCGGTCGAAGGCCACCGCCGTCGAGCACGAGTGGCGGGCGATGGTCATCATGCACGAGATGGCCCACATGTGGTTCGGGGACCTGGTCACCCTGCGCTGGTGGGACGACCTGTGGCTGAACGAGTCGTTCGCCGACTGGGCCGGCTACTGGGCCACGACCAGCGTCACCCGGCACACCGGCGCGTGGGCGACCTTCCTCGCCACCGCCAAGGCCGAGGCGTACCGGCAGGACCAGCTGTCCTCGACGCACCCCATCTACACCGAGGTGCCGGACACGCTGGCTACCGAGAGCAACTTCGACGCCATCACGTACTCGAAGGGCGCCAGCGTCCTCAAGCAGCTCGTGGCGTACGTGGGCGAGCAGACCTTCCGCACGGCCGTGCAGTCCCACCTCACCGAGCACGCCTGGGGCAACGCCACCTTCGCCGACCTGCTGCGCGCCCTCGAACAGGCCAGCGGCCGGGACCTCGGCGAGTACGCGCGCCGCTGGCTGCGTACGGCCGAGGTCAACACGCTGCGGCCGCAGATCGAGGTGGACGCCGACGGGACGTATCGCTCGGTCGTCATCGGCCAGGAGGCTCCGGAGAGCCACCCGACCCTTCGCGACCACCGCATCGCGATCGGCCTCTACGACCTGGTCGACGGCCGGCTCGTGCGGCGCAGCCGGATCGAGGCCGACGTCACCGGCGACCGGACCGACCTCGCCGAACTACGTGGCCAGCGGCAGCCGGACGTGCTGCTGCTCAACGACGACGACCTCACGTACGCCAAGGTGCGCCTGGACGAGCGGTCGACACAGACCCTGCTGCGGCACCTGTCCGCGTTCCCCCAGCCGATGCAGCGCGCACTGGCCTGGTCGGCCGCCTGGGACATGGTCTGCGACGCCGAACTGCCCGCGCGTGCGTACGTGGGTCAGGTCGCCGCGAACCTGCCCGCCGAGACCGACGCCAACCTCGCCTCGGCGGTGCTCACCAAGGCGCAGCGGGCGCTCGCCCGGTTCATCGATCCGGGCTGGGCGCCGACCGGCTGGGCGACGCTGCACGCGGCGACCCGGACGGCGCTGGAGCAGGCGGAGCCGGGCAGCGACCTGCAGCAGGTCTGGGCCCGCACGTACGCCGAATCGGCCCGTACGCCCGACGAGACCGCGGTGCTGCTCGGCTGGCTGCGCGGGGACGGCGTACCGGACGGGTTGGAGCTGGGCGTCGATCTGCGCTGGCACCTCGTCGAAGCGCTGGCGGCCGTCGGCGCGCTCGACTCGGCCGAGATCGCCGCCGAACTGGAGCGCGACGCCACCGCCGGAGGCCGCCAGCGCGCGGTTAAGGCCGGAGCACTGCTGCCAACCGCGGCGGCGAAGGCCGACACTTGGCGGCGGCTGACCGAGTCCGGCCGGGCCAACTGGGAGGTCATGGCGCTCGGCAACGGCTTCCAGCACACCGGCCAGGAAGAGCTGACCGCGCCGTACGCCGGGCACTACTTCGCCGAGGTGCAGCAGGCGTACGCGACGTTCGACGCGCAGATGGGTCTGTGGTTCGCCCGGGCGACCTATCCCACCCTGCAGATCTCGCAGGCCACGATCGACGCGTCCGACGCCTGGCTGGCCGACCCGGACCGGCCGGGTGCGCTGCGCCGGATCATCATGGACGGCCGCGACGGGGTGGTCCGCGCCCTGCGGGCCCGCCAACGGGACGCCGCCTGACCGTCCATTTTCGAGCCTGAGACAGCGTGCGGTAGTCGTCTATATTGAGCTACGCCGTACCGCCGTGAGACACCACCCGCGAGACACCTGACTCGAGGACGGGGCTCCAGACTCGATGAACTACTACGACCTGCTCGGCGTGCCGTCGTCGGCCACCTCCGCCGAGATCGAGCAGAAGATCAAAGAGGAGTACCGCAAGAACCAGCGCCGGATGAACCATGCCGACCAGGCCAAGCGCCAAGCGGCCGAGCGGCGGGCCGAGCAGTTGATGGAAGCCAAACGCGTCCTGCTCGATCCGGCCCAGCGACAGGCGCACGACCTGCGGCTGTCCGCCGCGCCGACCGCTGGTCCCACCGTGGTGTCCACAAACGACTGGCTGGCTGAGGCCGCGCAACGCATGGAGGCCGGCGACTACCACGGCGCGTTGTACTGCGCGAACGAGGCTCGCCGCGGACTCGGCGACGGCGTGGCCGCGGCCTGGCGGCTGATGGCGCAGGCCAACGGCAGTCTCGGCAACGCGCGCCAGGCGTTGTTCGAGGCGCAACGCGCGGTGTCACTCGATCCGGGCGAGCCCGAGCACCATTACCTGGTCGGGTTGGCTCACACCGAGCTGGAACAGTGGGACGCCGCCCTCCAGGCGTTCGAGACGGTACGCCGCCTCGATCCCTCGGCCGAATACGCCACCGTCGAATCGGCCGAGGTGCTCATGCGCTCCGGGCGTGGCCCGGCCGGACTGCAACTCCTCGAATCGCTGTACGCCACGGCCACCGATCCCGAGTTCGTCGGCGACGCCCTCGGATTCGCCCTGACCAACGCGGCGGAGATGGTCCCGGCCTATCGCGAGCACGACGGCTACACCGTCACCTCCCCGGCCGAGATCCATCAGATGCGGGCATATCTCTCCCGGGCGCGCCACGTCTCGACCGATCCGGAGTTGCACGGGCAGATCGACCAGATGGAGCAGTACCTGCGCGACTGCGAGGTGCGGCGGCTGCCGCCGGACGCCTGGATCCGCAGCTTCGGCGTCGTCAAGGTCAGCGGCGTCATAGCCGTGGCCCTCGCCCTGCTGTGCGTGTGCGGCAACACGACGGACGAGGTGGGGCCGGCAGTCATCGCAGGATTGCTCCTCGTCGGCTATCTCGCCGTGCTCGCGTTGGTGTACGCCGTGTCGCTGGAACCACAGTGGAAGACCAACCTGAAGGCCTGGCAGTTCGAGCAGGGCCAGTTCGGACCGTGGAGATGACGCGATGACACAGGTGATCGGGATCGACCTCGGCACGACCTTCTCCGCCGCTGCGGCGACCGTGCCCGGCGGCGCCCAGCCGGAGGTGCTGACCAACCGCGACGGCGACCGGCTCACGCCGTCGATCGTGCTGTTCGAGTCGCCCGACCAGATCCTGGTCGGCAGGCTCGCCCAGCACTCGATGGCCATGCAGCCGGAGGATTGCGTCCAATTCGTCAAGCGGCGGATGGGCGAGGCGAACCCGGTCTACGTCGATCAGCGAGGCAAGGAGTACCGGGCCGAGCACGTGTCGTCGCTCATCCTGCGCCGATTGGCCGAGGACGCCGCGGCCACGCTCGGAACACCGGTCCGGGACGTGGTCATCACCGTTCCGGCGTACTTCGACGACGCCCGCCGCAAAGCCACCCGGGACGCCGGTGAGCTGGCCGGGCTGAACGTGCTGCGGCTGATCAACGAACCGACCGCGGCCGCGCTGGCGTACGGGCTCAAGACCGGCGCGACCGGCACCTGCTTCGTCTTCGACCTCGGCGGCGGAACGTTCGACGTGACCGTCATGCGCGCCACCGGCGGCACGGAGTTCGAGGTGGTCGCCACTGACGGCGATCGCAACCTGGGCGGCTTCGACTTCGACAACCGGCTCATCGCGTACGTGCAGGGGCGGCTGACCGAGCAGGGCGGCCCAGACCTCGACGACGACCCACAGCTGTCGGTCGACCTGCGGGAACGTTGCGAGGCGGCGAAGATCCGGATGTCCAGCGTCGCCGAGTCGACGATCCACCTCAGCGCGGGCGGCCGGGCGTACCGGTTCCCGGTGACCCGCGACGGCTTCGAGTCGATGACGGCCGACCTGCTGGACCGGATCGAGATGCTGACCGAATCCGTGCTCGACCAGGCCGGGTCCACCTGGGCCGAGATCGACAAGGTGCTGCTCGTCGGCGGCTCGACCCGGATGCCGATGATCCGGCAGCTGGTGCGACGCCTGTCCGGCAAGGACCCCGAGCCCGGGGTGAACCCGGACGAGGCGGTCGCCATCGGCGCGGCGATCTTGGCCGGTCAGCTCCAGGCGGAGCAGGCCGGGCAGGCGCCGGCCGTCCCAGTGACCGTCTTGGACGTCACCTCGCAGGCGCTCGGCGAGATCCTGCTCGACGAGGAGACCGGCCGCCGGGTCAACGTGGTGATCATCCCTCGCAATTCACGCATCCCGTGCCAGCACGAGGCGTTGTCCTTCACGATCTATCACCACCAGGGCCGCATCGACGTACAGGTCACCGAAGGAGAGGACGAGGATCCCGAGTACGTCGCGGTCCTGCACAGCACCCACATGGCGTTGCCGCCCGGACTGCCCAAGGGCGCGCCCATCCGCACCGTCATGTCCTACGACGTCGACGGCGTGGTCCACGTCGAATTGTTCGACGTGACGAACAATCGCTCGCTCGGCGAGATCGAACTCGACCGCCCGAACAACCTCAGCGCCGACGACCTGGACCGCGGCCGCGCCGCCCTGCGTACGCTGGGCCTGCAATGACCCAGCCGACGTCGGATCCCCTCCACGCCAAGCTGGATCACCTCCTCGACCTGTTCCAGCGCCGTTTACTGGAGGACAAGACGGCCCGGCAGGCGCTGGCCGAGCTGACCGAACGTGGGCGGCGCGCCGAGGCAGGCCTGTTCCGGGAGGCGTTGCAGCCGATGGTCACGCAGGTGGCACGGGCCATCGACCGGCTCGACCAGTACGCCGGCCCCGATCCCGCCTTCGCCGAGTCGCTTCGGGACGAATTGCTGGACGTCCTTTCGGCCCAGGGCGTCCAGGAGATCGGCGTCGCGGACGGTTTCGATCCGGCCCGGCACGAGGCGGTCGAGACCGGTGCCGACCCCGACCAGCCCGATCGCGCGATCACCGGGCATTTCCGGCGCGGATACCACTACCACGGCTGGGTCTTCCGCCCCGCCCAAGTACGCGTCAACCGGCCGCCCGCCGCCTGATCTGCGCATACTCCGGCGCAGGCCACGGCCGCCCGCATACGATCCGGTGGTGAACCAGTCAGTCGTCCACCCGGCCGTCCGCGAACTGGTCGAGGCGATCAACACCGGCGACCGGCCGCGGTTCCTGTCGGCGCTGACGCCGGATGCCATCCTGTCCGACGACGACACCCAGCAGGACCTCGAGGAGTGGATCGACCGCGAGATCTTCACCGTCAACGGCCACCTCGACGTCGAGGAGCAGGACGACGACGGGCTGTCGATGATCGCCCGGTATCGCAACGACACCTGGGGCGAGATGCGTACGCGGTGGCGGTTCACGATCGTCGACGGCAAGATCGGCGCGATCGCCACCGGCCAGGCCTGACCCTCGGTCGGCTCGCAGGTGGCCGCGCGCGGTGAGCCCCGCGCGCGGCCGATCACGTCAACTGCGATTCACGTCAGCTGCCGATCACGTCAGCTGCGGGTCCAGCGCTGGTACGCCTGGCCGTTGCAGTCGAACAGGACGAGCTGGGTGTTGTTCGCGGTCGCGCCGTTGAGCGGCGAGACGCAGCGACCGGACTGCACTCCGGCGATGGAGCCGTCCGAACGCAGCGTCCACTGCTGGTTCGTGCTGCCGGAGCAGGTCCACAGGATGATCTTCGTGCCGTTGGCCGTCCCCGCGCCGTACGCGTCGACGCACTTGCCGAGGATCTGCAGCGCCGCCCCGCTCTGGGTGACGGTCTGGTTGGTCCCGCCGTTGCACGTCCACAAGATCAGCTGTACGCCGTTGGTCGTGCTGCCGTTGGGGTCGTCGAGGCAGGTGCCGGACGCCCCGTTCGTCAGTTTGAAGGTGGTCGAGGGTGGCGGCGTGGTGCCACCGCCGCCCTTGATCAGGAACAGGTTGTCCGCGACGTTGTAGTTGTTCGCCAGGTAGCTGCCCGCCGG
The DNA here is from genome assembly GCF_040682475.1 of Hamadaea sp. NPDC051192. Lineage (NCBI taxonomy): Bacteria > Bacillati > Actinomycetota > Actinomycetes > Micromonosporales > Micromonosporaceae > Hamadaea > Hamadaea sp. NPDC051192. Next base: position 19,654 of record NZ_JBFBAZ010000074.1, on the reverse strand, counting down.
CGGATTGGTGTTGTAGTAGTCGTCGTGGTTGCAGTCGAGCCGGTTGTCGTGCGCCTGGTCGGTGCAGCGGTAGACCAGCGTGACGTCGTCGGCGTCCTTGTAGCACATCACGTCGTACTCGTCGACGCAGTGCGCGTGGCCCGACGCGTTGGGGGCGTTGTTGTTGACCGCGCCGAGGGTGTGGCCGAGCTCGTGCGCGGCGACACCGGCGTTCCAGCAGCCGCTGTCGGCTCGGGCGTACTCGGGGCCGACGTTGGACCGGTTGCTGTCGCTCTTGGTGGTGTCCCCGGCGAAGCCGCCGATGCCGCAGTAGATCGTCGCGTCGACGAACTGCAGATACTTGCGGTCCGTACGCGTGTAGCCGGCCGCCTGCACGGCGTTGAGCAGCGGGGCCCAGTCGTTGGCGTTGAGCGCCGAGTCGGCGATCTGCACGTCGCGGACCACCGGGCGGCACTGCCCGTTGACGGTCTCGGTGACGTAGCGGACGTGGCGTTCCCCGCCGGTCTCGGCCGCGCTCGCGTTGTAGATCGCGTCCACGCCTTCGGCCAGCGTGCGGAACGTCTCCAGGTATTGCGCGTACCGGCTGGTGGAGCCGTGGATGTAGAGGACCTCGACGCGTTTGCCGCTGACCCCGTCGCCCTCGCAGACCGGCAGGGCCGAGGCGGTGAGGGCGGCGGCCAGCGGGGCCACCGGGCGGTGGATGTCAAGGCCGGGCGGCGTGGCGTCCGGTCCGTGCGTACACACGACGTGGCGGGTCGTGACGACGGCCTGCAGGCCCGCGTCACAGCTCTTCTCGGGAGCGGTACGCGCGGTGGCCGACATCGGCAGGCCGAAGACGAGCAGGATCAGGGCGTACGCGGCGATGAGCGCACGGCGGCGCACCAGATGGCTTCCGGGCATGGGCGGCTTCCTTTCGCGGCACTGAGGGATCCGCTGCGCACCCGGAACGCGCGGGATCTGACGCATTCGTCACGTCAGATATTGACGGATTTGCATCATGCCGCGCCATGGGAGCGCTGTCAACCGCTGGTGCTTCCGATCGCCCGGCTCGTCGGATAGAGTTTCGGCGTGCCCGTGCGGATCATGCTGACCCGGCGCGGCCACGTCGACTTCGGGCGCGTGGCCGCCGCCCTGTGTTGTCGCTGATCGACTTTCGCCCTCGTCGCATTCGATCCGCCGCACGCCCGAAGGAACCCCATGACCTCCTCGACCGTCGTCGAGACTGTCCTGTTCAGCGCCCAAGACGGCCGGCTGCGCTTCCGTACGCGCCGAGCCGAGCTGCCGCACGGCGCGCATCCCGACGCCCTCGCCCGGAGTCTCACCGGTCTGGCGGACGGGTTGTTGCACTCGACGTCCTGGCGCTTCGAGGGCGGCCGCGTCATCCTGACATACGCCGCCCTGCCCGATCCTGATCCGGCGCGGACGCTGCCGCTCGACCCGTCGCGGCCGCTCCCTTACGCCGCCGATCCCCTGGCCCCGGCCTCGGCGGTCATCGACGTGGCGGACGTCGCGGCGCACGCCTGCCGGCATCTGGCGTACCTGCGGCAGACGGATCCCGTCGTCGCGCTCGCCGCGCTCGACGATCCGCAGCTGTGGGACCTCGTCGCCGATTCGACCCCGGCGATGGGCGGGCTCCTCGTCCAGCCGGCCTGACTTTCCGGCTGGCCGAAAGCCCGCCCATCGGTGGGCTCAGAAGCCGACCGCCCCCCGGATCAGCAGCACGGTGCCCCGGCCCGGCTGGAGTTCGGCGTTGAGCACCAGCAGCCGGTTGATCGCGCTCGGCTGGCCGTAGACCTGCTGCGCCCGGGCGCTCTCCAGCGGCAGCGCGTGCTCCTCCAGCCGCCGCAGCGCGGTGCCCAGATCGGGCACCACCTTCTGCGCCCCGACGATCCAGATCGCCTTGCCCGCCCCGCCCGCGTACGCCGGGATCTGGCTGCCGCTCGCGGAGGCGACGACGAGCGAACCCGTCTCGGTGACCGCGGCGACGCTGCCCAGCACGACGTCAGGCGTGGCACTCAGCCGCCGGATCTCGTCCGCGCCCGTGGCTCGGTCCATCGCCAGCAGGCGTGGCTTGAGCGCGTCGTATTTGTCCCCGCTGTTGATGTCGTCGGCGATGCCGGACAGCCGCGTGGTCTCGCTCGCACTGGTGTAGACGCTGGCCCCGGCCGGGATCAACTCCGCCACCCGCGTACGCGCGGCTTCCAGGTCGTCCAGGACCTCCACGGAGAATCCGTTCTTCGTCAGCGCCGCTGCCGCCCGTTCCAGCGCCTCACCTGATGCGGCGACGGCGAACCCGCCGCCGTTCGCCGCGTCGACCGCGGGCGCTGCGTTGTCCGCCGTCGACGCCTCCCGGACCGAGCCCGGCGCGCCGCCCGCCAGCGGCGAGGTGTCCAGGTAGCGGACCTCGTAGACCCGCTCGGCGAACTTCCAGCCGTCCGGGGTGCGCTGGTAGCGGTCGTGGTAGATCGCGAAGTTGACGCCCTCGTGACGGCCGTCGAGCGTCCGCACGACCTCGTGGATGTAGGTCCGCCCGGTCGCGGTGTCGACGGTGTCGCCGTCGAAGGAGATGCTGCCCGGGTGGGAGTTCTGGATGAAGAAGTCCCATTGCGCCTGCAGCCGCTCTCCGCCGGACCGGATCGCCTCCCGCCCGACCAACTCGACTGGAACGTTCGGCATCCGCAGTACGCCGTCCGGCGTGAACAGCGCCGCGAGCCGCGGCCGGTCACGCATCATCGCGGCGTCGGTGAACTCGCCCCGCAGCGCCTCGATCTCGACGCGGTCGGCGACGGTCTGCATGTCCATGGTGGTGCTCCCTTGCGTTGTGGATCGTCGCCCCTACCGACGACCCACCGCGCCGAACTGTCAGGCCGCCTGCCTTCGGACAGACGTGACGCCGATCACCCGGCATACTTCCGACCATGACTTCGTGGCGGCGCGTCGACCCGGCCTACATCTCCACCGGCTTCGCACGGGCCATCGCTCTGCTGGGAACGGCCATGGGGGTCATCTTCGCCGTCGTGGCGTCGATAGGCACCGTGTCGTGGTTCGTCAACGGCGAGCCGAACCCGTTGCCCTTCCTCCCAGCGGCGGCGACGCCGATCTGGGTCGTCGCCCTGCTGTCGCAGCGCTCCTCCGGTCTCTACGTCTCGGAGCAAGCGGTACGCGTAGTCAACCTGACGACGACCCGAACCATCCCGTGGAGCCAGGTAAGCGACATCGTCACCGAGCCGGCGATGGTCCGCTCGCGGCGGGTCGCCGAAGACGCCGTCGTCCTCCGGCTCACCGACGGAACCCGGGTCAATACCCAGGTACGGTCCGCCGTTGCGTTCGATGCTCTTCGGGAGATGCACGCCTCCCTCGGCTAAGCGGCAGATCCTTAAGCGGCAGATCAGGGATGATCATCCAGCTGGTGGAAAGCGGTCATCCACGAAAACGTTTCGATGTAATACTCCCGCGGTCGAACATCTGTTCCGCAGGCCACGGGGAGAAGACGATGACTGTGACGCAAGGCAAACCCAAGGCGGGCAACCTTTTCAGCAGGCTCGCCACCGCTCCGGGAGTACTCGCGGCCGGGGCCGTCCTGGTGGGGCTGACCCTGTTCTGTTGCACGGATGGCTTGGCAGGCAATGGCCTGGTAGTGGTGACCGTCGCGATCGGAGTCCTCGGTTTCCTCTTCGGACTGACCGGGGTGGGAGCAGTGGCTCGCGATCGGGGCCGTGCTTTCGCCGTCGCGGTGGGCGTACCGCTGGCCCTGCTGCTCGGCGCGGCCGCGGCCGGAACCGTGGCCGGACTGGTCAGCTCGGGTGTGCATTTCCTCAACGAGTACGACTACGGCAAGGCTTATGGGCAGCCGGTCCAGGCGACCATTCACGACGACGCCGACTGCAGCTACTTCAAGAGCCTGCGGACCGAGGACAGCGACATCACCTGCGAGAACGTGACCTGGCAAGTCGACGGCACGACCCAGACGGGCTCGTTGATGGTTCGCCTCCAGAACATGGAGGACGCTCACGCGGGCCGGACGCTACCGGCTCACCTCCTGGACGGCACGGCGTACGCGGACGGCGACGGCAAGGTTCGCCCGGAGACGTTCTTCGGCCTGGTGCCGTGGTGGTTGGTGCTGGTAAGTCCGATCGTGGCACTCCTCTGCTTCGGCGCCTTGGCTTCCCTCGGTGGGCCGGAGCCCAAGCCCACGCCGGAGCCGGCAGCCGACGAACCGGCCGCACCGGCTCCCGCCGCCGACTGACCGGCCGCACCGGTTCCGCCGGGTACGCAAAGTTGACCTTGGCGAGTTTCGGCTGTCATGGCAACCGAAACTCGCCAAGGTCAACTGGCATCATCGGACATACCGCCGCGAACCGGGTACGCGGCGCCGGCGGATCGTCCCAGCGGTCAGTCGGCGAGAGCTTGGTAGACAGTGGTCCAGAAGTCGTGGATGGCGCGCGCCGCATCCGGCACGGTCATCCCGACCTGGGTGAGCAGGATTCCGGTGAGCTGGTTGGCCGGGTCGGCGTACGTCGAGACGCCGCTGCCGCCGTCCCAGCCGAACTGACCGACGGGCGCGTAGTCGCCCCGGTACGTGCGGACGGCCATGCCGAAGCCCCAGCCGCCGTGCTGTCCTTGGCCGAACGAGATGTGGACGTTGTCGCGGCCCATCGCCTCACGGGCCGCGAGTTGCTCCGCCGTGAGCCGGTTGGTCGTCATCAACTCGACCGCCGGTCGCGACAGGATCCGCTGCCCGCGGTGCATGCCGTCGTTCAGCAGCATCTGGAAGTACGCGTGGTAGTCGTCGGCCGTGGAGACGAGGCCACCGCCGCCGCCCTGGAACGCCGGCGGCTTGCTGTGGCGGCCGCCGTCGGCCGGGTCCCACACGTGGAACTCGCCGGACTGCGGGTCCGGCGCGTACAGCGGCGGGAGCCGGTCGATCTTCTCGGCGGACAGGTCGAACCCGGTGTCCTTCATGCCCAGCGGCTCGAAGAGACGTTCGCGCAGGAACTCCTCGAACGACTGGCCGGTGACCCGGGCGACGAGCACGCCGAGCAGGTCGCTGGCGATGTGGTACTGCCAGCGCTCGCCGGGCTGGTGCATCAGCGGAAGCGTGCCGAGGCGGCGCATCCACTCGTCCGGCTCGGGCATCGGCGTCGGGAGGTCGGGCGTGAGCCCTTGCTCGAAGACGGCGTTCATGACGGGGGTGCCCAGCGACGTCATGTCCATGCCGAGGCCGAAGGTGGAGGTCAGCACGTCCCGCACGGTGATGGGCCGACGGGCCGGGACCGTGTCGTCCAGCGGGCTGTCGATCCGCTTGAGCACCTGGCGGTCGGCCAGCTCCGGCAACCACTGCTGGACGAGGTCGTCCAGCCGCAGCCGGCACTCGTCGAGCAGGATCATCGCAGCCGCGACGGTGACCGGCTTCGACGTCGAGGCCATCCGGAAGATCGTGTCGCGGCGCATCGGCGTACCGCCGTCGTGCCGCATCGTCCCGAGCGCCTCGACGTGGGTCTGGCCGCCTCGGCTGACCAACGCGACCAGGCCGGGGATCCGCCCGGACTCGACGTGCCGGGTCAGCACCTCGTTCAGCCGACGCAGTCCTGCTGCCGAGAAGCCTCGGTTGTTCTGTTCCATCGTCCAAGCTCCTTGCGTTGATCGGGCGGTATGCGAGCAACCTTGTCGGTCGCGGCTGTCACGGCCCTGTCATCGCCCTGACACGGCGAGAAACGGACAATACGGACGCAGCGGAAGGTCCGAACCTGTGGGAAGGTGAGGGCATGCCGCTGACCCGTCTCTACCGCGACGGCAAGATCGCCGCCCAGGGCTTCCCCATCGCCGAGGTCTCCGACCATCTGGCCGATCCGGCGTGCACGGTGTGGTTCGATCTGCTGCGGCCCACCCCTGACGACCTGCACTCGGTCAGCGAAGAGCTGGGCCTGCATCCGCTGGCGGTGGAGGACGCGCTCACGGAGCATCAACGGCCCAAGATCGACCGGTACGCCTCCCACCTGTTCGTCACGGCGTACGCGGTGAAGCTGGACGTGGAGACCGGGGAGCTGACGAAGGCGACGGTGAACGCGTTCGTGACGCCGAACGCGCTGGTGACCATCCGGCCGGACGAGTCGTTCGACATCAACGAGGTCACCAGCCGGTGGGATCTGCTGCCGGCGCTGGCCAAGCACGGGGTGGCGTACCTGCTGCACGGGCTGATCGACTACGTGGTGGACACGCTCAGCGACGCGAGCGAGGCGCTGGACGAGCAGATCGAGGATCTCGAGGACGCCCTGTTCGACGAGCGGCCGACGCAGTCCCGCGACATGCAGCGGCGTACGTATGAGCTGCGCAAGAGCCTTGTGCGGCTGCGTCACGTGGTGGTGCCGACGCAGGAGCTGGTCGACGGGCTGCGCCGGGAGGGCCGCGCCTTCGACGACGCCATGGAGCCGTACTACGAGGACGTCTACGACCATGCCCGGCGCGCGGTCGAGCGGGCGGACACGTTGCGGGAACTGGTCAGCACGATCCTGGAGACGCAGCTGACCCTGCGGGGCAACCGGCTCAACGTGATCATGAAGCAGGTGACGAGCTGGGCCGCCATCATCGCGGTGCCGACCGCGGTGACGGGCTTCTACGGCCAGAACGTCCCCTACCCCGGCTTCGGGAGCCTGTGGGGTTTCATCCTGTCGAGCTCGATCATCGCCATCCTGTCGGTGAGCCTCTACCTGCTGTTCCGCCGCCGGGATTGGCTCTGACCCACGAATACCTGCTGTTCCGCCGCCGGGATTGGCTCTGACCCACGACGGTCGTCCCGTCCGGTGGGAAAGTTCCCGGCTATTGCCAATCCAACGATCAGGTTCCCCGCCAGGGCGAATGTCCAGTAGCGTCGCGCGGGTGAGGCAGCTGACGTCGCGCATCCTCGCCGCGGCGGCCCGGCGCTATCTGGGCCGCAAGGGCGGCTTCGACCTGGCCAAGGTAGGCATGCTGCCCGACCGCACGCTGGTTCCGTTGCGGCGGGCCGGGATCGATCCGATTCCGGAACTGGGCGCGATCCGTGACCAGGCGCCCGTGTCGCGGCTGCCGGTGCCGTTCGGGCTGAAGGTCTGGCTGGTCACCGGCTACGACGCGGCCAAGCAGGTGCTCGCCGACGGTGACGGATTCTCCACCGACTTCGCCAATCTCGCGCCGGGCGTCGCCGGGCCGGGCGGCCTGGGCTTCGCCGATCCGCCCGAGCACACGCGGTTGCGCAAGCTGCTCACGCCGGAGTTCACCATGCGCCGGCTGGCTCGCCTGACGCCGCGCATCCACGAGATCGTCGAGGATCGGCTCGACGCGATGGCCGCCGCGCCCGGGCCGGTGGACCTGGTCGCGGAGTTCGCCCTGCCGATCCCGTCGCTGGTCATCTGCGAGCTGCTCGGCGTGCCCTACGCCGACCGGGCCGACTTCCAGCGCCTGGCCATGGCCCGCTTCGACGTCTTCGGGGGCGCGGACGCGTCGCTCGGGGCCATCAGCGAGTCGCTCGACTATCTGCGTACCGTGGTCGAGACCCAGCGTCGCGCACCCGGTGACGGGCTCATCGGCATGATCATCCGCGAGCACGGCGACGAGGTCACCGACGACGAGCTCGCGGGCCTCGCGGACGGCGTGCTGACCGGGGGCTTCGAGACGACCGCGAGCATGCTCGCGCTGGGGGCCTTGGTCCTGCTCTCGGATCCTGCGGCATTTCAGCTGGTACGCACGACGGACGAGGCCGCCGCGCCCTTCGTCGAGGAGGTGCTCCGGCATCTGGCCGTCGTCCAGGTGGCCTTCCCCCGCTTCGCTCGCGACGACCTCACGATCGCCGGTACGCAGATCAGCCGCGGCGACGTGGTGATCGTCTCGTTGTCGGGGGCCAACCGCGATCCGGTGCTCGGGCCGAACCTGGAGCACCCCGATCCCACCCGTACGCCGACCTCGCATCTGGCCTTCGGGCACGGACTGCACCGCTGCATCGGCGCTGAGCTGGCGAAGATGGAGCTGCGGGCGGCGTACCCGGCGCTCGTCCGGCGCTTCCCCGGCATGCGGCTGGCCGTCGAGCCCGCCGAGTTGCGCTTCCGTCCCGCGTCCATTGTGTACGGCGTCGAGTCGCTCCCGGTGCGGCTCGGCTGAACTGCCGCGTCCGATCCTCGCCAGACGCGCGGCTTTCGGCGTACCAGTCTAGTGATCATGAACGCACTGAACAGCAAGGTAGCCCTGGTGACCGGCGGCGGACGGGGCATCGGCGCGGCGGTGGCCCTGCGCCTGGCGCAGGACGGCGCCGACGTGGTGATCACCTATCAGCGGGACGCGCAGGCCGCCGAGAACGTCGTGAAGCAGGTCGTGGCACTGGGCCGGCGCGCGGCCGCGCATCGCGCGGACAGCGCGGACCCGGCCGAGGTCGTCGCGGCGGTCGACGCCGCCGCAGCCGAGTTCGGGCGGCTCGACATCCTGGTCAACAACGCGGGCGAGTTCCTGCTCGGCCCGATCGAGGAGCTGACCCTCGCCGACTTCGAGCAGACCGTGGCCGTCAACGTCCGGGCCCCGTTCGTCGCCAGCCAGGCGGCGCTGCGGCACCTTACCAGCGGGGGCCGCATCATCATGATCGGCAGCAACGCAGCCGAGCGGGTGGTGTTCCCCGGCTTCTCGCTGTACTCGCTGAGCAAGACGGCGCTCACGGGCCTCACCAAGGCGCTCGGCCGGGAACTCGGCCCGCGCGGCATCACGGTGAACCTGGTGCACCCGGGCGCGACCGACACCGAACTGAACCCGGCGGACGGTCCGAACGCGACAGTCGTCAACGGGTTCACCGCCACCGGGCACTACGCCGACCCGGCCGACATCGCGGCGGCAGTGGCGTTCCTCGCCCGCGCGGACAGCCGATATGTGACCGGCACGTCGATCAGCGTCGACGGCGGCTTCACCAGCTGAACGGGACGATCGGCATCCGGCCGCTGTGGCACTGTGGCCGGATGCCGATCGACTGGCCGGTGCTGCTCGGCGCGTCCGCCGCCGCGTACGCGCTCGCGCTGCTCTCCGCGGTGGCCGGGTTCGGCGGCGGCGTATTGCTGCTTCCGGTGTTCACCGCGTTGTTCGGGCTGCGGACGGCGGTGCCGATGCTCACCCTGACGCAGCTGTCGAGCAACGGCGCCCGGGTCTGGCTCAACCGCCACGACCTTCGGTGGCGCCTGATCGCCTGGTTCGCCGTCGGCGCGGTCCCGTTCGCGGTGGCCGGCGGCATCCTGCTCGCGCACGCCCCGCTCAGCCCGCTCAAACGTGTCCTCGGCGGTTTCCTCATCGGACTGGTCGTGTGGCGGCGCGTACGCCCCCGGCCGGGCAAGCCGAAGGACCCCGTCTTCGCCGCCGTCGGAGCCGCGTCCGGGTTCGGCTCTGCCCTGCTCGGCTCGGTCGGCCCGTTGACCGCGCCGTTCTTCCTCGCGTACGGGCTGGCTAGGGCGGCGTACATCGGGACGGAGGCGGCCAGCGCGCTGACCATGCACCTGGCCAAGCTCACCGCGTACGGGACGGGTGACCTGTTGACCCGGACCGTGCTGCTCTACGGGCTGGCGCTGACTCCGGCGGTGCTCGCCGGGGCGTGGACGGGCAAGAAGATCCTGACCCGGGTCAGCGACCGGCTGTTCGTGCTGCTCGTCGAGGCCGGTCTCGTCGTGTCGGGATTACTCTTCCTGGGAGGGATGTGATCACATGCGGGACTGGCTGATCGGGCTCGGCGTCGCGATCGCCGTCGTCATCGCTACGTGGGGCATCCTGATCTTGCTGGCCAAGCGGCTGCCGCCGGGCGTGCTGCGCGATCTCGCGGCGTTCATCCCCGACTGCGTGACGACCGTTCGCCGGTTGCGCAAGGACCCGCGGGTGCCGCGCAAGGCGAAGATCGCGATCGTGTTCGCCGGGATCTGGGTGGCCAGCCCGATCGATCTCATCCCCGAGTTCATCCCGGTGATCGGCCCGCTGGACGACATCATCGTGGTCGCCCTGTGCCTGCGGTACGCCGGCCGCCAAGTCCCGCGGGACGTGCTGCTGGCTGCATGGCCGGGCGAGCCGCGGTTGATCGAACGCCTGCTCGGTCCGGTTTAGCCGGTTTAGCCTGAGGGTATGCCCGCACCCGTGGATCTGGCTGTCCAAACGCGTCCGCACGCCGTCGTCGAGTTCGGGGTGGTCCCCGAGTTGGTCTTCGAGTCGTTGACCGACCCCGGCCGGGTCGCCCGCTGGCTGCCCGAGCCGCTGCGCCTCGACGAGGACGGGCCCGGTCTGCTGCGCGTACGCCTGCACACACCGGACGTGGACGGCACCGGCGACCCGGGACTGCGGCATCAGCGGGTGCTGCCGGTCGCCACCGAGTCCGGCGACGCCTGGTACGCCAACCTGGTGATCACGCCGCTGCCGGACGCCCGGAGCCGGGTGGACGTCGGGGTGCTCGGCGAGTGTGACCACGAGCGGGTCGACGCGTTCCTCCACCAGGCCGTCGCCGCCGTCCGCGACGACATCGCCGAGAGCTTCACGCCCGGCTGATCCCTGGCCATCCGCCCGATATGCCGTACATCGTCCCGAGAATGACCGACGATGGCGGAATGAGCCTTCGTGAGGCGTGGCACACGATCTCGCCGCAGCCTGACAGCGACCACGGCCCGCTGCCCCCGATGCTGGTGCTGCTGACCCTGGGCAGCGGACTGGTCGACGCGTTCAGCTATCTCGCGCTCGGGCACGTCTTCGTGGCCAATATGACCGGCAACGTAGTGTTCCTCGGCTTCGCCCTGGCCGGCGTCGGCGAGTTCGACGTGTGGCGGTCGCTGCTGGGGTTGACCGCGTTCACCGGCGGCGCGGTGCTCAGCGCGCGGGCGATGCGCCGATTCGCTCCGCATCGCGGTCGCATGGCGCTGGTGGCGATGCTGGTTCAGCTGCCGGTGACGGTCGCCGCCGCGATCGTCGGGCTGGCCGCGCCGCACCCGTACGCCGGGCTCCCCGCCGCCGTGCTGATCGGCGTGCTCGCCGCGGCGCTGGGCTTCCAGAACGCTGCCGTCCGGGCGTTGGGCGTACCGGATCTGACGACGACCGTGCTGACGAGGACCTTGACCGCGATCGCGGCCGAAAGCCGCTGGGCCGGCGGACCTGGCGGGCGTTCGGGGCGCCGGATGGTCTCGATCCTCAGCATGTTCGCCGGCGCGTTCGCGGGCGCCCTGCTGGTCGACCGAGGCCATCCGGACTGGGTGCTGGTCGTCGCGTCGATCGTGCTGGCATTCGTGGCCGTCACGGCGGTACGCGCCGCGCGGTCGACGCAACGCTGGGTGTCAGCTCACGTCGCGTAGGTACTCCGCGACCTGCCGGCTGTGCTTGGACCGGGAGTGGGCCGCCTTCTCCGACGGCGTCAGGCCCTCTTCGTCGACGGTGGGCAGCCGGACCGACCGCAGCACTTCGGCCAGGTTGTCGTAGGTCGCCAGCGGCAGACTGTGCAACGCCCGGCGGGTGTCCGGGTCAGCGCCGTACTGGAAGGCGTATTCGACGATCTCCTGCTGCGTACCCGGGAATTTGAATTCGGCCAGGGTCTCTTTGACAAGCTCGTACGGATCAGCCACGTAGGCCAATCTACGCCGAGTCCGACAAATCGCGACCCGAATCCCGCGCGGAAGACAGCCGCACCTCGACGTGCGCGCCGCCGAGCGGGGAGCTGTTCGCGGCCACGACCGACCCGCCGTGCGCCCGGGCGATCATGTCGACGATGGTCAGGCCCAACCCGGTCCCGCTCGAATCGTGCCGGGGCACCGAACCGGGTTCGGGGAACTGCACGGGCAACATCGCGGCCGGGCCGGCGAGGCCATTGGATCAGGGATCCGGGTCGAATCATGGCCCAAGATTCGACTTGGATCCGTGATCCAGCGCCCAAAATGCCGCCCACCCCAGTGGGCTAGAGGTCCAGGGGGCAGGGGCGCAGGACCGCCCAGACTCGCTTGCCGCGGTGGTAGCGCTGCACGTGCAGCCGGGCCGTGAGGTCTTCGACGATGGCCAGCCCGTGTCCGCCGTCGACGGTGGCGACTCGGCGTACCGGGAGGGCTGAGGAGGCGTCGGCGACGCCGATCCAGACCACTCGGCCGCCACGCAGTTCCAGGCTCAGCTCGACGCAGCCGTCGGCGTGGAGGACCGCGTTGGAGACCAGTTCACTGATGACCACGGCGGCGTCGCCGAGCCAGGTCTCGTCGGTGCAGCCCCAACCGATCAGGATGGGTTTGGCGCCGTGCCGGGCGGCCGCGGGTGCGGTGTGGTCGAGCGGCAGCCGGAGGTGCGCCGAGGTCGTAATCACCATCCCTGCCTCCGTCACGTTCCGTCGCCTCATCCTCGCCGATCGTGAACCAGGCGGCAAGTCGCGTACGCCATCCCGTGCCACGCCCAGGTAGGACATTCGGCTGCCCCGCCGGAGGGGTCCGGCGTGCCGGGCCGGTCACCGCATCGGCCCGGCCTACGCTGGCGTCCATGCAGTTCACCCGCCGCGCGGCACTCGCGGCGGGCGCCCTCACGCTCGCCGGCTGCGGCTCCGCACCTCAGGCACAGACCGCCAGCCCGAGTCCGTCGGCCGCACCGTCCGCGTCGCCCTCGCCGTCACCCCGGCCCGGCGAGATCGTCCACGGCCCGCGCGACCGCGCGCAGGTCGCGCTCACCTTCCACGGCCAAGGCGAAGATCAACTGGTACGCACAACGCTGGCCGTCTTGGCGCGGCTGGACGCGCCGGTGACGGTCCTCGCGGTCGGCAGCTGGCTCGACGAACACCCAGGGTTGGCCCGCGCCATCCTCGACGGCGGTCACGAGCTGGGCAACCACACCTACTCCCACGCCGACATCAGCAGCCTGCCCACCGCCGCCCAGTACGCCGAGATCACCCGCTGCGCCGACGTGCTCCGCCGGCTCACCGGTTCGACCGGGCGCTGGTTCCGGCCCTCGCAGACGCCCCGGGCGTCGGCCGCCCTCCAGCGGCAGGCCCAGCGCGCGGGATACCCGACCTGTCTCGCCTACGACGTCGACTCGCTGGACTACACCGATCCCGGTCCGGCCGCCGTCGTCCGGACCACGCTGGACGGCGTACACAATGGATCGATCGTGAGCCTGCACCTCGGCCATCCCGGCACCGTCGAGGCTCTACCGGAGCTGATCGCCGCCCTGCGCAAGCGCGGCCTGACCCCGGTCACGGCGACCACCCTGCTCACCTGACCTCAATTGACGCATCATCCGATGCGAAAGTATCTTGCCGCTGCCGCTCCGCTGACCTAGCGTCTCCCCTTGCCATGATCACGGGGACACGAGGGGACGCCGATGGTCTACTCCAATGAGGAACTGGAAGAGCGCAAGCGCGGTGGGCGCGTCGTCGGCCCGCTGTTCCTCCCCAGCGGGGGCACGGAACGGCGAGATCCCCGGCGGCTGTTGAAGACGCTGTCTGTCATCAGCGCGGTCTTGTCGACGGTCAGCCTGGTGCTCGCCGTCGCCGTGCTCAGCGTCGACGCTTTCGTCCTCGCCGCGCTCGGCCTGGTGCTGGCCCTGCTCTACTGGCAGTTCAGCCGGGCGGAGCAGCCTAGTCCGGTGCTGTTCGCGGTCACCGTGGGCGTGGCGGTCGGGCGCGCGCTGATGGTGCTGCTGACCTTCCTCGCCACGAAAGGCGCGTCGGTTCAGACGCTCGTCGCCGGTGTCGTCCTGCCGATCTGGATCCTGGTCGTCGCGATCCGGGCCATGCGCCAGATTCAGCGGGAGAACGCTGCCGAGCCGCTCACCTGACGCAGTACGCGCCGCTCAGACGCCCTGCTCAGCGGGCTGCAAGCGGGTCGCGCGCTCGTGAAGACCGTGGATGTCCGCCCCGGCCGGACTGACTATTCCCACACCTTCTGTTGGAGGATTCCCACAATTTTCGCCCAGCCGAGCTGGCGAGTCCAACGATTCGCTACTGATGAGTAACCGCGAAGGTTGACCTAGGACCCCTCCACACCCGGGAGGCCCCGTCCATCGGCGTACGAAGCTTTGGGAGGCTTACTCGGTGTTCAGCCGTATCGCCATCGTCAACCGGGGAGAGGCCGCGATGCGGCTCATCCACGCCGTCCGCGAGCTCAACGCGACGGACGGGGCTCCGCCGATCGAGACCATCGCCCTCTACACCGAGGCCGAGCGCACCGCGACCTTCGTCCGCGAGGCGGATCAGAGCTTCTGCATCGGGCCCGCGTCGGCCCGGCCGTACCTGGACCACGCCGTCCTGGAACGTGCGCTGATCGAGACCCGCGCCGACGCGGCCTGGGTCGGCTGGGGCTTCGTGGCCGAGGACCCGGCCTTCGCCGAGATGTGCGAGAAGATCGGCGTGACCTTCATCGGCCCGAGCCCGGAGGCCATGCGCCGGCTGGGTGACAAGATCGGCTCGAAGCTGATCGCCGAAGAGGTCGGCGTGCCCGTCGCGCCGTGGAGCCGGGGCGCCGTCGAGACGCTGGAGGCGGCCAAGCGCGCCGCCGCCGAGATCGGCTACCCGTTGATGCTCAAGGCGACCGCCGGCGGCGGCGGCCGGGGCATCCGGGTCGTGCGCAGCGACGACGAGCTGACCGACGCGTACGAGCGGACCAGCCTGGAGGCCGAACGCGCCTTCGGCAGTGGCATCGTCTTCCTGGAGCGCCTGGTCACCGGGGCGCGCCACGTCGAGGTGCAGGTCATCGCGGACGGCCAGGGCACCGCTTGGGCGCTCGGCGTACGCGACTGCTCGGTGCAGCGGCGCAACCAGAAGGTCATCGAGGAGTCCGCCTCGCCGGTGCTGGCCCCCGAGCAGGTCGCCGAGCTGAAGAGCGCGGCCGAGCGGCTGGCCCTGGCGGTGGACTACAAGGGCGCGGGCACCGTCGAGTTCCTGTACCACCCGGGTGAGAAGCTGTTCGCCTTCCTGGAGGTCAACACCCGGCTGCAGGTCGAGCACCCGATCACCGAGTCGACCACCGACTTCGACCTGGTCAAGGCGCAGATCCACGTGGCGGGCGGCGGCCGGCTGGGCGACCGCGTACCGACCGAGATCGGGCACGCCGTCGAGGCGCGGCTCAACGCCGAGGACCCGGATCGCGATTTCGCCCCGTCCCCCGGCCGCATCGAGCGGCTGACCCTGCCCGCCGGTCCCGGCGTACGGGTGGACACCGGGGTCAGCGAGGGCGACGTCATCCCGGCCGACTTCGACTCCATGATCGCCAAGATCATCGCGTACGGGCGGACCCGGGAGGAGGCGCTCGGCCGGTTGCGCCGGGCCGTCGCCGAGACCACGGTCATCATCGAAGGCGGCGCGACCAACAAGAGCTTCCTGCTCGACCTGCTCGACCAGCCCGAGGTGATCGACGCCAGCGCCGACACCGGCTGGATCGACCGCGTACGCGCCGAGGGCCGGCTCGTGTCCACCCAGCACTCCGGGGTGGCGCTGGCCGCCGCCGCGATCGAGGCGTACGAGGACGAGGCGACGGTCGAGCGGCAGCGGCTGCTGTCGACGGCGCACGGCGGCCGTCCGCAGGTGCAGCACGAGAGCGGCCGTCCGATCGACCTGAAGCTGCGGGGCGCGACCTACCGGGTGACGGTGGCGCAGACCGGCCCGGGGCGGTTCCGCGTCTGCGTCGGCGACGGCGATTCCTCCACTGTGGATGTCGAGCTGGAGCGGTTCGACGAGCACACCGGCCGCATCGTGGTCAACGGCCGCCGCTACCGGCTCGTCACCGACACGCACGGCCCGATCCACCTGGTCGAGGTCGACGGGGTGACCCACCGCGTCAGCCACGACGAGGGCGGCGTGCTGCGCTCCCCCGCGCCCGCGCTGGTGGTCGCGACCCCGCTGGCGGTCGGCGACGAGGTCGAGGCGGGCGCGCCCGTGCTCGTCCTGGAGAGCATGAAGATGGAGACCGTCCTGCGCTCGCCGGTCAAGGCGCGGGTCAAGGAGTGCCTGGTCTCGGTCGGCAGCCAGGTCGAGACCGGTGCGCCGTTGCTGCGCCTGGAGCCGATCGGCGACGACACGGCGGCCGAGGTCGTCGAGTCCGAGGCGGTCGACCTCGATCTGCCCGCCGAGCCGACCGACCGGACCATCGAGGAGCGGGTGACCCGCGGCATCGCCGACCTGACCAGCCTGCTGCTCGGCTATGACCTCGATCCGCGCGACGAGCGGCGGGCGTTGTCGAGCTATCTGGCCGCCCGGGTCGACCTGGGATATCGGCCGCTGCGCCGGGAAGCCGGGCTGCTGCAGGTCTTCGCCGACCTGTCCGAGCTGAGCCGCAACCGGCCGGCCGGCGAGGAGAACAAGGCCGACACCCGGGTGCACAGCCCCCGCGAGTACTTCCACACCTACCTGCAGAGCCTCGACGTCGAGCGGGCCGGGCTGTCGGAGACCTTCCGCACCCGGCTGGCCCGGGCGCTCGCGCACTACGGCATCGACGACTTTGAGCGTACGCCGGAGCTGGAAGACGCCGTGTTCCGGATCTTCCTGGCGCAGCAGCGCGCAGCGGCCGACGTCTCGGTCATCGTGACGTTCCTCCAGCAGTGGCTGACCGAGCCGCTGCCGCCGGAGAACCTGCGCGAGCAGGTGGGCCAGGCGCTGGAGCACCTGATCGCCGCGACCCAGCTGCGTTTCCCGGCCGTGGCCGACCTGGCGCGCAGCATCGTGTTCCGCTGGGCCGCCCAGCCGATGCTGCGCCGCAAGCGGGCCGAGGTGTACGCCGACGTCCGCGGCCACCTTCGCTACCTCGACGAGCACCCGGACGCGGCCGACCGGGGCGAGCGCATCGCCAAGATGGTCGCCACCCCCGAGCCCCTCGTACGCCTCCTCGGCCAGCGGATCGGCCGGCCGGGCGCGGACCACGGCCCGATGCTGGAAGTGCTGAGCCGCCGCTACTACGGCAACCGGGGCCTGATCGAGGCCACCTGCGCCGACCGGGCCGGCGCCGCGTTCTTCACCGCGGCGTACGACCGGGACGGCGGGCGTTTCCGGCTCGTGGCGACCGCGGCCGACCACGCCGACCTGCCCGCCGCGCTCGCCGAGGTCGCGGCGCTGTCCACCCAGACCGCGCCGACGGATGCGACCGCGGTGGCCGACGTCTACGTGACGTGGGACCACCAGCCCGACGCCGACACGATGGCGGCGACGCTGCGGCAGATCCTCGATCAGGCCGGGCTGCTCGACGTCGTCCAGCGGGTCACCATGACGGTCGCCGGGGACGCCGGCGCCGCCATGCACCACCACTTCACCTTCCTGCCCGGGTCCGGCGAGGACCTGGTCATCCGCGGGCTGCACCCGTTGATCGCCCAGCGTCTGCAGCTGCCGCGGCTGCGGAACTTCACGCTGAACCGGCTGCCCTCGGCCGACGAGGAGGTCTACGTCTTCCACTGCGTCGCGCCGGGCAACCCGGCCGACGAGCGGATCGCGGCGATGGCCCAGGTCCGCGACCTGACCCCGTTGCGCGACGGCGAGGGCCGCATCGTCGCCCTGCCCGCCGTCGAAGGCGCGCTCGACGCCTGCCTCGACGCCATCCGCAAGGCGCAGGCCCAGCGTCCGGCCAAGAAGAGGTTCGACACCAACCGGATCACGCTCTACGTGTGGCCGCCGATCGAGCTGAGCGTCGCCGAGCTTAACGACGTGGCGCACCGCGTACTGCCGATCACGGCCGGCGCGGGGCTGGAGGAGGTCCTGTTCATCGGCCGCCAGCGGGACGAGGCGACCGGTGAGCTGATCGAGATCGCCGTCAAGATCTCCTACGACCAGGGCATGCAGATCTCGGCCGCGGAGCCGACGAACGAGCCGATCCAGCCGCTCGACGACTACCGGCAGAAGGTCTTGGCGGCCCGCCGCCGGGGCACGACGTATCCGTACGAGCTGACCGACATGCTCGCCGGGGCGGACGGCACGTTCGTCGAGCACGACCTCGACGACACCGGCGCGCTGGTCCCGGTCGACCGGCCGAAGGGGCAGAACAAGGCGGGCCTGGTCGCCGGCGTCGTGCGTACGCCGACCGAGCGGTATCCCGAGGGCGTCACCCGGGTCGTGCTGCTCGGCGACCCGACCAAGGCGCTCGGCGCGCTCTCCGAGCCGGAATGCGCCCGGGTCATCGCCGCGCTCGACCTGGCCGAGCGGATGCGGGTCCCGCTCGACTGGTTCGCGCTGTCGGCCGGCGCCCGGATCTCGATGGACTCCGGCACGGAGAACATGGACTGGGTGGCCGCCGCGCTCAAGCGGATCGTCGAGTTCACCCAGGCCGGCGGCGAGATCAACATCGTGGTCGCCGGGATCACCGTCGGCGCCCAGCCGTACTGGAACGCCGAGGCGACGATGCTCATGCACACCAAGGGCATCCTGGTGATGACGCCGGACTCGGCGATGGTGCTCACCGGCAAGCAATCGCTGGACTTCTCCGGCGGCGTGTCGGCCGAGGACAACTTCGGCATCGGCGGCTACGACCGGGTCATGGGCCCGAACGGGCAGGCCCAGTACTGGGCGCCGGACCTGCGGGGCGCCCGCGAGGTGCTGATGGCGCACTACGACCACGCGTACGTCGCGCCCGGGGAGACCCGGCCGCGCCGGGCGGCCACCACCGACCCGGCCGACCGCGACATCTCCGGCTACCCGCACTCGATGCCCGACAGCGACTTCACCACGGTCGGGGAGATCTTCTCCAAGGAGCGCAACCCGGACCGGAAGAAGGCCTTCGACATCCGTTCGCTCATGCGGGCGCTGGCCGACCAGGACCACGCGGTCCTGGAACGCTGGGCCGGCATGGCCGACGCGGAGACCGCCGTCGTGCAGGACGTCCACCTGGGTGGCATCCCGGTGACGCTGCTCGGCATCGAGTCCCGCTCGGTGTCGCGGCGGGGGTTCCCGCCCACCGACGGCCCCGACACGTACACGGCGGGCACCCTGTTCCCGCAGTCGTCGAAGAAGGCCGCGCGGGCGATCAACGCCGCCAGCGGCAACCGGCCCCTGGTGGTGCTGGCGAACCTGTCCGGGTTCGACGGTTCGCCGGAGTCGATGCGCAAACTCCAGCTGGAGTACGGCGCGGAGATCGGCCGGGCGATCGTCAACTTCCAGGGCCCGATCGTCTTCACGGTGATCTCCCGCTACCACGGCGGCGCGTTCGTGGTCTTCTCCAAGGCGCTCAACCCGTCGATGACGGTGCTCGCGGTGGACGGCTCGTTCGCCTCGGTCATCGGCGGCGCACCGGCGGCGGCCGTCGTGTTCGTCGGCGACGTCAACGGGCGTACGGCGAAGGACGCGCGGGTGACCGACCTGGAGAAGGCGATCGCGGCCGCCTCCGGGGCCGAGCGGGCCGCCCTCATCAGCCAGCTGACCGAGGTGCGCTCGAGCGTACGCGCGGAGAAGCTCGGCGAGGTCGCGGCGGAGTTCGACCGGGTCCACAGCATCCAGCGGGCGGTCGAGGTCGGCTCGGTCGACGCCATCATCCGCCCCGAGGAGTTGCGCCCGCAGATCATCGCGGCCGTCGAACGGGGACTCGCCGCCTGAGGCGGGACGCCTGACGTACCTGCGGCGGGGGGGGGGGGGGGTGGGGGGCCCCCCCCCCGGGGGGGGGAGGCAGGGGAGGGGGGGAGGGACGCGGGGGGGGGGTGGGGGGGGCAGGCCCGGGTGGAGAGAGGGAGAGGGGGGGGGGGGGGGAGAGAG
>NZ_JBFBAZ010000073.1:0-39097 GCF_040682475.1 Hamadaea sp. NPDC051192 | reverse complement strand
CGTGGGGGCCTGGGGGACCACCCGCGCCCAGGCCGGCGTCCCCCACCCCCAAAAGGAGAACAACCCCGTGAAGCCCATCCCACTTCGGATCACCCTCGCGGCCACCGCCGCGGTGGCGGGTCTGGCCCTGGTCATGCCAGGCGTCTCGCTCGCCAGCGCCCGGCCGCAGGCGCAGCCGGCGGCCCAGTCGGATCCGGCCGCGCTCGCCGCGACGGCTGCCGACCGGGTCGCCGACGGCGGCCTCGACGCGCTGGCCAAGGGCCCGAACGAGTCCTTCGTACGCCGGGACGTCGTCGCCGGATCCGGCGGCCTGCAGTACGTCTCCTACGAACGCAGCTTCCGCGGCCTGCCCGTGCTCGGCGGCGACGCCGTCGTCGTGACCGACAAGGCCGGCGCCGTGCGGGACACGGCTTCCGCGCTCGGCCGGGGCGTACGCCTCGCGTCGGTCACGCCGAAGATCTCGGCGAGCCGGGCGACCGCCGTCGCCCGCAAGCAGCTCAGCAAGATCGAGCAGGCCACCCCGGCCCGGCTGGTCGTGTTCGCCACCCCCGGCGGCGACCGGCTCGCCTACGAGGTCGTGCTGGAAGGCGTACGCGCGAACGCGCCGAGCCGTCTGCACGTCGTCGTGGACGCCGCCGACGCCCACGTGATCGACCTCCGGGACGACGTCCGGGAGGGCAGCGGCAACGGCTACTACGGCGGCCAGGTGACCCTGACGACCAGCGGTTCCGGCAGCTCGTACTCGATGACCGACAACACCCGGCCGGGCCTGCAGTGCGGCGGCCAGGGCGGCACCGCGTACACCGGCACCGACGACTCGTGGGGCAACGGGACCGGCACCAGCCTGGAGACCGCCTGCGTCGACGCCCTGTACGCCGTCCAGCGCGAATGGGACATGCTCGGCGCGTGGCTCGGCCGCAGCGGCATCAACGGCAGCGGCGGCGGCTTCCCCGCCCGCGTCGGCCTGAACGAGGTCAACGCGTACTGGAACGGCAGCTACACCAACTTCGGCCACAACCAGTCCAACACCGGTCAGGCCACCTCGATCGACGTCGTGGCGCACGAGTTCGGCCACGCGATCTTCCAGACGACCCCGGGCGGGGCCGGTTCCGGCAACGAGAACGGCGGCCTGAACGAGTCCACCGGGGACATCTTCGGCGCGCTGACCGAGGCGTACGCCAACAACCCGAACGACCCGCCGGACTTCCTGGTCGGCGAAGAGGTCAACCTCACCGGCGCGGGCCCGATCCGCAACATGTACAACCCGCAGGCGCTCGGCGACCCGAACTGCTACTCGTCGGCCATCCCCAACACCGAGGTGCACTCGGCGGCCGGGCCGAACAACCACTGGTTCTACCTGGCCGCGATCGGCTCCGCCGGGGGCGGCGGCAATCCGTCGAGCCCCACGTGCAACGGCGGATCCGTCACTGGCATCGGCATCCAGAAGGCCGGCCAGATCTACATGGGAGCACTCAACCTGAAGACGTCCGGCTGGCGGTACGTCAATGTGCGTACGGCGACGCTGCGCGCGGCGGTCAACCTGTTCGGGGCGTCGTCGGCCGAGTGCCGCACGGTCAAGGCGGCGTGGGACGCCGTCAGTGTGCCCGCGCAGAGCGGTGAGGCCCAGTGCTCCACGGCCACCAACGACTTCTCGGTGTCGGTCAGCCCGGCCAGTGGCACCGTCCAGCGTGGAGCCGGCGTGAGCACGACCGTCTCGACCGCGACGACCTCGGGCAGCGCCCAGTCGGTCGCGCTCTCGGCCAGCGGCCTGCCGTCCGGGGTGACCGCGACGTTCTCCCCGGCGTCGGTGACCTCCGGCGGTTCCAGCACGCTGACACTGGCCGCGAGCGCGTCGGCCGCGCTCGGGTCGGCGACGGTCACGGTGACCGGAACCGGCTCGAGCGCGACCCACACCGCCTCGTACACCGTGACGGTCACGAGCCAGCCGGGCGGGAACGACTTCTCGGTCTCGCTCTCGCCCTCGTCCGCCACGGTCGCGCCGGGCAACTCGGCCACCGCGTCGGTCGCGACGGCGACCACGTCCGGAAGCGCCCAGTCGGTGGCCCTCTCCGTCACTGGTACGCCCACCGGCGTCACCGCGTCGGTGAGCCCCGGCACGGTGACCTCGGGCGGCAGCGCGACGCTGTCGATCGCGGTCGCGGCCGGAGCGACGGCGGGCACCTACTCCCTCACCGTCACCGGTGTGGGCACGTCGGCGTCGCACAGTGCGGTGTTCACGCTGACGATCAGCGGCGGCGGTGGCGGCGGCTGTGGCGGCCTGCCGGAGTGGGCCGCCACCACGCCGTACGCGCCTGACGACCTCGTGTCGTACAACGGCCACCGCTGGAAGTCGACCTGGTGGTCGACCGGTGCCGAGCCCGGCGCGCCCGGTTCCTGGGCGGTCTGGTCCGACCAGGGCGCCTGCTGAACCGCCCCGGGGACGGTTGCCGCCGGCGGCCGTCCCCGGTCCTCCTCCCAACCACCGAACGGAGAAGTCATGAGCGACGAAGAAGAGCGCACCGAGGAGCCCCGGCCCACCGGGGTGTCCCGGAAGACCCTGCTGCGCGCGGCGATGATCGCGCCCGCATTCCCGATGCTGGCCGGCGTGCCGGCTGACCGCACTTCTGGCGTCTCACCCGAGAGGCTCCCCGGCTCCGCGCGTACGCCGTCCGGGCAGCCGCTGGCGGCCACGCCCGAGTCGTGTGACGACGACGATCTCACCCCGCCGCAGATCGAGGGTCCCTACTTCAAGCCGGGCTCGCCGCTGCGGACCTCGATCGCCGACGGTCCGGGCACCGCGCTGACCCTGACCGGCTACGTCGTCGGGCTGGCCTGCCAGCCCATCGCCGGGGCGCTGCTGGACTTCTGGCAGGCCGACAACGGCGGCAACTACGACAACGTGGGCAACCGGTTCCGGGGTCACCAGCTCACCGACACGCAGGGCAAGTTCACCCTGACCAGCATCGTGCCGGGGCTGTACCCGGGGCGTACCCGGCACATCCACGTGAAGGTGCAGGCGCCGGGCCGCCCGATCCTGACCACCCAGCTCTACTTCCCGAACGAGCCCCGCAACTCGACCGACACCCTGTACGACCCGGCGCTGCTGATGAACGTGCAGATCGTCGGATCGGGCCGGCAGGCCACGTTCGACTTCGTCCTGAACATCCAGGGCACGCCGCCGTCGCCGTCGCCCACTCCCACCAAGACCACCAGTCCCACCCCGCCGACCGGCGGCACCTGGGCGCCCTATGTGGCGTACGCCCTCGGCGCGCAGGTCACCTACGGCGGGCTGAGCTACGCCTGCCAGATCGCGCACACCTCGCTGCCGGGCTGGGAGCCGCCGAACACGCCCGCCTTGTGGCGACGCGTGTAGCACTCTGATCCGTCAGATTCCTGCTGACCCTGGGGAGATTCCGCCGTCGACGTCGTGCCTGGCGATGTCGGCGGCCTTCCCGTGTTTATCCACAGGAGACGGTCGGCCGATTGCCGTCCATCGACACAGCTAATACCTTGGCTGCGGACTGTCCGAGTACGGGGGGACACGGGGAGGGCTCATGGGATCGAAGCGATCCGTCGGCAAGCTCGCCGGAGAGGCCGCTGAGGGGCTGATGCGGCCGCTGGCGAAGCTCATCAAGAAGGGCGACCGGCTGCCGTCGGTCTCCCGGGCGGCGCGTCCGCCGGTGCACGCCCATCCGGGGCTGCACTCCCGCTCCGGCGCGCTGACCAACCGCGAGGTGATGGAGCAGGGCGTCGGCCTGCCGCGGACGCCGGAAACAGTCGACCACTACTCCCGGCTGGCCGGAGTGGACATGCGCGGCAAGCCCGTGGACATCGTCGAGGCGCCGGACGACATCGCGTACCTGGACTACCAGGGCGCCGTGGCGCGGACCGACGACATGGGCGTCCAGCTCGGCCCGGCCGCGTTCCAGGACGAGGAGACCCTCGTACGGACCCTCGGCCACGAGAGCGTGCACGTGAAGCAGTACGAGGACGGCCGGGTATCGTCCATGACAGGGCCGCTGGAGGACGAGGCATACGCCGCGGAGGACGCCTTCGTCGACACCTGGAGGAGGAACACCCGATGAGTTCGCAGCTCACCGTCGAACGGACGTTCAAGCTGACCGGCCGCCCCTGGCTGCTGGTGACCGGGCGGCTCGACGGCGAACCGCTGAACATCGGCGACCAGGTGACCATCGCCGATCCGGGCCGGCCGGCGGTCGCCGGGGTGGTGCGGTCGATCGAGCTGCACAGCGCGCCCGGGACGACCACGATCGCCGTCGACCTCGAGCTGGACGACCGGATCCAGCCGGGCACCGTCCTCTCCCGAGCCGAATAGGCCACGGGAGCACTATCTTCGTGGGGATGATCGAGCCCGGAATCGACCCCTCAACCGCCACCACCGCCGCCGAGTTCGTGGAGTTGCTGCGCCGCGTCCGGATCAGCGCCGAGCTGAGCTACCGGCAGATCGCGCAACGGGCCCGTGCGCACGGCGTCGCGCTGCCGATCAGCACGCTCGCGACCGCGCTGAACCGGGACACGATGCCCCGGCCGGAGGTCGTGACGGCGATGCTGCTCGCCTGCGGCTGCAGCCGGGAAGAGCTGGCCCGGTGGCTGACCGCGCGCCGTCGGATCGTCCTCGGCTCGCCGTCCACTGCGGACGGACCGGCACCGGACCGATCCGAATCGGACGTAACCGCGTCCGACGAGACAGCGTCCGACGAAACAGCGCCTGCGGAAGCAGCGCCAGAGGAGACAGCGCCCGACGAGGCGGAGTCTCCGGAGGCACAGGCCAGGCCGGTCGCGGTGGACCCGCGTGACCGATGGCGGCGGCTGCGGGCTCGCGTACCCCTATGGTTGATCTTGGCGGTCGTCGTGACCGCCGGCGCGGGCGGTGCTTGGTGGGCCGCGGAACGCGCGGACCATACCGCGACCCCGCCGCCGACCGGCTCGCCCTCGCCGACCAGCTCCCCCGCGCCGAGCATCGCGGCGGAGTCTGTCCGGGTACGCCCGCTGTCGGGTGCCGGATGCCTGAGCGAGCACAGTGGAACCACCGGATACCTGTTCATCGAGCCGTGCGCGCAGGCATTCCCGGCGCTGTCGACGGAGCCCGCGGGCGGCGGCGCGTTCCGGATCCGCACCGATCATCCCGAGTTCGGGCCGGGGTGCATGGGCGTCGACCCGGTCGCGGCCGACGACCGGCCGTCCGACGGCTACTGCCCCGACGTCAAGCATCAGCTCTTCACGCTGGTCGCGGCGAGCGGCGGGCATCTGGTCCGCAATGTCGACCTCGGACAGTGCCTCGCGGTACGCCCGGAGGCCGGATCGCGCTCGGTGATCTTCGCGGACTGCTCGGCCGAGGACCCCGCGCAGCTGTTCGTCATCGACCGAGTCTGATCGAGCGCACCGCCCTTTCACCTGCGCGAACGTTCGGGTCGAACGCCTTCGAACGATGCCGAACGCGTTCAGCGTTGACCTCGATCAACTGCCGCGGCTAACAATCGACCCCGGGACCGCCGGGTTCCGCCGGCCGGCGGTCCCCACATACGGGGGGTGCACACGATGACGATTTTGCTGACCGGGGGCAGCGGGGCTGTGGGCGCGGCCGTGCTGGGGAAGGTCCCGGCCGGAGGGCCGGCAGAGCGAATCGTGGCGCTGGTGCACCGCGGTGATGTCGCCGCCGCGACTGTCGCAGGCGACATCACCGCGCCCCGGCTGGGCTTGGCCGCCGACGTGTACGCCCGGCTCGCCGGACAGATCACCAGTGTCGTCCACTGTGCTGGAGCGACCGAGTTCACCGCCGCGGACGAGGTGATCAGGGCGCTGAACGTGGACGGGACCCGGCATGTGCTGGAGTTCGCGGCCGACGCCGGGGCGCGAGTCGTCTTCGCCTCGACCGCGTTCGTGGTCCGGCGGGACAGCGCCGCGCCGCTGACACAGTCCTATCTGGAGACCAAGCTGGCGGCCGAGGATCTGGTCCGCTCGGCGGGGCTGCCCGCCGCGATCGCCCGCATCGGCGTCGTCATGGGCGACGCCCGGACCGGGCAGATGAGCCGCTTCCAGGGTCTGCACTCCACCGTGGACGCCGTCTTGCGCAACCTGTTGCCGGTGCTCCCGTTCGCCCGGGACGCCGTGATCGACGCGCTCCCCCGCGACATCGTGGCCGACGAACTCCTCCGGCTGTGCGCCACCGACGACCACGCGTCCGGTGATGGCGTAGCGGGGGCGGTCAACGATGCCGGGGTCAGCGAACAGTGGATCACCGCCGGGTCGGCCGCGCTCACCATCGGGCGCATGGTGGAGCTGGTCGCCGAGCGGGCGCCCCACCTGGGCCGGACCGTGCATCCGCCGCGCTTCGTCCGCCCGGCACTCGTCGACCGGGTGGTGCGCCCGGCGTACATCGATCCGCTGCCCGCCGCCCAACGCCGCAAGTTCGCCAATCTCATGGCCCTGGCCTCGCTGTTCGACGACGTGCCCGCGTTCCCGAGCACGCTGCCGGACCCGCCCACCACTCAGCAGCTCGAAGACGCGTTCGTCGCCACCGTCGACTATCTGGCCGCGAGCAAAGGCCTCGTCGCCGCCTGACCGAGTTCCACCGCCTGACCGAGTTCCACCGCCCGACCGAGTTCCACCGCCTGACCGAGTTCCACCGCCTGACCGAGTTCCGCCGCCTGACCGATTCATGTCGAATGACCAACCTGGGGAGTTGCTCATGACCGCCGAAGCACCGTTGTCCTATGCCCAGCAACTGCTCGCCGCGTTCGCCGTGCACGACGGCGGCAGCGTCTTCGGCGGCGGATTCGTCAACTGGTGTGCCCACGAGCTGACCGGCCCGGTCGAGCCGGAGCTGCTTCAGGAGGCGCTGGACGAACTGGTCGTGCGGCACGGCGGGCTGCGTACGGTGGTGGTCCGGGACGAGGGCTTCCCGTTCCAGCGCGTCGTCGCGCCCGCGCCGGTTCCGCTGCGCGTCCACGACGCAGCCGTGTCCACACCGGACGAGCGGGTCCGCGCGACCGCCCGGATCACAGCCGAGGCCCTGGCCCGGCCGTTGCCACCCGGCCAGGTTCCGTTGATCGCCGCCGACCTCGTCCGGTTCGGCCCGGACGCGTCGGCGCTGATCCTGCTGATCCATCGCACCGTCGCCGACGGCTGGACGATGCAGGTCGCCATCCGGGACGTCGTCGCGGCGTACGAACGCCGCCGCCGAGGTTCGGCCGACGCAGTCGAACCCCCGCCCCAGTACGCCGACCACGCGCTGACCGAATCCTCCCCGGAACGGGAGAAGCGGATTCAGGAGGCGCTGCCCTACTGGCGGGAGCAGCTGTCCGGCGTACGCCGGGTGGGCATCCCGGCCGACCGGCCCCGCCCGGACGCTGCCGTCAACACCGGCCGGGAGAAGGCGCTGCACACGTTCGAGCTGCCGGACGCGGTCGTCGCCGGGCTGCGTGCGCGGGCCCGGACGCTGCGGACCACCGAGTTCACCCTGCTGCTCACGGCGTACGCCGTAGCCCTGGCCGGGCACGCGGGCCAGCCGCGGATCGCCCTGCCGGTGTTGTCGGCCGGACGCGGCGCCGGGGACTGGGACGGCATCGGCTTCTACCTCAACGGCCACGTGCTCCGGCTGAGCCTGTCCGATGCGATGACGGCGGCGGAGGCAGCGGCGCATGTGCACCAGGTCAACGCCGAGGCGCTCCAGCATGACGTACCGCTCATCCGGGTGCTGGAGGAGCTGCCGGAGCTGGCCGAGGCGGCGTTCGACGCCCGCGACATCGTGCCCGCGCCGATGCAGTTGTGCCGGCCGATCCCGCGCGCCGACGACCCCGCTGCGGCCGTCCGCTATCGACGGCTGACCCTGCCGCCCGACGTCGTCCGGGAGACGCCGGTCATGCCGGTGGACTTCCTCTGGGTGATGGAGCCGTACGACTCCTTCGTCGTCCGGGTGACCTACGACCCCGCGATGTTCGACGCGACCTCGGTGGAACGGATCGCCCGCCGGTTCCGTGCGACCGCCGACCGGCTCGTGACCTCACCGAACACGCCGCTGGCGAGTCTGCTGGCGGCCACGCCCGAGGAGGTACGCGGATGAACCGCCAAGCGCTCGACCTGAGCACCGAGTACACCGCACCGCGAGACGCCGTCGAACAGCAGCTGGCCGAGCTGTGGTCGGCTCGCCTGGAGGTCGAGCCGATCGGTGTCCACGACGACTTCTTCGAGCTGGGCGGGGACTCTCTGCTCGCCGCCGAGCTGCAACTGGCGATCGACCGGATGTTCGGCGTCGAGGTGCCCACCTGGACGTTGTTCCTGAGTCCCACCGTGGCCGAACTCGCCGCCACCATCGTCGCCGAGCTGGCGTCGGCGTGAACGGTCTCGTCGACCTCGCCGATCCGGGCCTGTACGCCACCGGCGAGGCGCATATGGTCTTCCACGCCTTGCGAGACAGCGACCCGGTGCACTGGCAGCCCCCGGCGGGCGACCGGCCCGGATTCTGGTCCGTGACCCGGTACGCCGACGTCGACCGGGTGCTCTCGGACTACGAGGCGTTCACCAGCGAGCGCGGTACGCTCCTCAACCTGCTCGGCCGCCCCGATCCGGCCGCCGGGCGGCAGCTCGCCGCGACCGATCCGCCCCGGCACGACCGGATGCGCGCGCCGGTGCAGCAGGCGTTGAACGCCCGGGCCGTCGACCGCCATATGTCCGCCGTGGACGCTGCGGTGGACGCCGTCCTCGAACCGGTCCGGGCGTCGGCCGGGTCGGTTGTGGACCTCGTGGAGGTGTTCCGGCTGCTGCCGCTGGCCGCCGTCGGGCCGCTGCTGGGCGTACCGGAGTCGGATCGCGCGCGGCTGGCGGAGCTGGCAGCGATGTGCGCCGCCGAGGACGATCCCGACATCCAGCTGCCGGGCGGGGTCGCCGCGACCCTCCAGCGCGGCCATCGGGAACTGTTCGCGTACTTCGCCGATCTGGTCCGCCAGCGGCTCCGGCGGCCCGGCGACGATCTGCTCAGCGTGCTGGCCACGATGCGGTTCGAGGGTGCTCCGCTGCCCGTCGGAGCCGTCATCGCCAACGCGTACAGCCTGCTCCTCGGCGCGGCGGTGACGCTGCCGTGCGTGCCGGCGGCCGTGCTGGCCCAGGTGGCGCGGACCGGCGCCTTCCGGGCCTGGGCCGAGCGGCCGGACCTGCTGGACAGCGGGGTCGAGGAGGCGTTGCGGTTCGCCACCCCCGGCATGCATTTCGTCCGGCACGCCCGGCGGCCGGTCCGGCTTGGAAACCATTACATCGATTCCGGCCAACCCGTCGTCGCGTGGCTGACCGCCGCCAACCGCGATCCGGCGGTGTTCCACGACCCGGACGGGTTCCGCCCGGGCCGGCGGCCCAATCGGCACCTCGCCTTCGGCAGCGGGCGGCACTACTGCGTCGGCTCCCACGTCGCCCGCCGGACGCTGCGCCTGCTCTTCGGCCGGTTCCTCGCCGAGGTGGCCGACCTCGACCTGGCCGGTCCTCCGGTCCGGGTCCACTCGGTGTTCCTCGCCGGGTTCAAACACGTGCCGGTCGTGGTCCGGCTGCGCGGAGGCCTCGCATGATCCCCCTCACCTACGCTCAGGAGCTGCTCGACCTGCTCGAACGGCACCATCCGGGCCGTACCACCGGCGATCGGTTCGTCGTCGAGCAGTCCTTCCAAGTGACCGGGACGGTCGAGCAGGAGACGTTGCGTGCGGCGCTCGGCGACGTGGTGGTCCGGCACGAGGCGCTGCGCAGCGTCCGGGAGCCCGGCGGCAGCCGGGTCGAGCCACCGGGACCGGTCACTGTGGACGGCTACGCCGATCCCTTCCCGGCCGGCGAACTGCCCGCGCTGCGGGCCCGGCTGTGCGACGACCGGCTCGATCTGGCCGCGCACCACACCGCGGCCGATCCGTGGTCGCTCGCCGTGATCGCGCGCGATCTGGCCACCGCCTATCACGCGCGACTGCGGGGCGACCGACTCTCCCCCAAGGTCATGCAGTACGCCGAGATCGCCGCCGACGACCGCTCGCCGCAATGGCAGCAACGCATCGCGGAGGTACTACCGAACTGGCGCGCGCGGCTCGTCAGGCTCGACGCGGTGGAGCGGCCCGAGTGCGGCCCGGTCACCGGCCGGTACGCCGAAGTCCCGTTCCGGCTCGGCGACGACCTCTGGCAGGCCGTGGTGGGCAGCGCCCGGCGCGCGCGGAGCACACCGTTCACGGTGCTGCTGTCGGCGTACGCGGCGACGCTGTATCCGGCGGGACGGACGCCGGAGGCGCTGCTGCCGGTCGTCACACCGGGCCGGATTCCGTCGGAGTGGGACACCGTCGGCTTCCTGCTCAACGTGCTCACGATGCGGGTGGCGATCCCGGCCGCCGACGATCCGCCGGAGCTGTTGCGGCGCGTCGACGTGGCGTGCCGCCAGGCGTACGCCGACGACATCCCGCTCGTGCCGGTGCTGGGCGAGGTGCCGGCCCTGCTGACCGCGCTCACCGGTACGCGCGCCGCCCCGGCCTTCCGGTTCGTCGCCCGGCCGTCGATGACCCCGCCGCTCGTCCAGCCACAATGGACAGCCATGCCGATCGGGCCGGAGACGTCCCCGTCGGTGGTCCTCGGCTGCCCGCTGCTGTTCACCGTCCATCCGGGCGGCACCGGGATCGTCACCTACGACACCGGGGCGTACTCGGCGGACCGGATCGGCGACCTGGTCTCGGCGTACCTGTCGCGGGTGCCGTTGTTCGCGGGAGCCCGCTGATGTGGCCCGACCACATCCTCAGCCTGGTGGAGCCGCACCTGTTCGGAGACGCCGTGGCGGTCCGCGACCGGGACGGGCAGCTGACCTATGCCGACCTCGGCGACCTCAGCGCCCGGGTCGCGGCGGCCGTGATCCGGGCGGGGGTGGCCGAGGGCGAGCCGGTGCTCGTGCACGCGAGCCTGTCGCGGTGGGCGATCGTGGGCATGCTGGGGGTGCTGCGCGCCGGCGCCTGCTACGTCCCGATCGACGCCGCCTTCCCGACGGCCCGCCAACGCCAGTACGCCGAAGCGTCAGGGGCACGGGTGGTGCTCACCGAACCTGGGCTGCCGGTGTTGCGGCCGGAGCTGACGCCGATCGGCCTGACCACGCTGCCACCCGGCCGGGCGGCCCGGCACGGGCGGCTCGCCTACACCTGTTACACCAGCGGCTCCACCGGCACGCCGAAACCGGTCACCGTGTCGGCGGCGGCGTTGGCGTACTCGACGGCCGCCCGGCTGCGGTACTACCAGGATCGGGTGGGCGGATTCCTGCTGTGCTCGTCGATCTCGTTCGACAGCTCGGTCGCCGGGATCTATTGGACGCTCGCCAGCGGCGGGACCGTCCTCATCCCGAGCTCACGGCCCGGTGACCTGGTCGCGCTCGGCCGGACGGCCCGGGCTAACCGGCCGACGCATCTGCTGCTCGTGCCGTCCCTGTACGCGGTCGCGCTGCGCGGCGGGCTGGCCGACGACCTGCGGACTCTGCGTACCGTGGTCGTCGCGGGCGAGGCGTGCCCGCCCAGCCTGGTCGGCGAGCACTTCGCCCGGCTGCCCGGCACCCGGATGTTCAACGAGTACGGCCCGACCGAATGCACCGTGTGGTGCACCGTCCACGAGTGCACGCCCGAGGACGCCGGGCGGCGCTCGGTGCCGATCGGCCACCCCATCCCCGGTACGCACGTCGCCCTCCTCGACGGCGTACTGCACGTGAGCAGTCCCGGCCTGGCCGAACCGGACACCGTCGCTCGGACCACAGTGGACGGCCGCCCGTACTACCGCACCGGCGACCTGGTGACCCAGCGTGCCGACGGGGCGCTGCTGTATCACGGACGCGGCGACGACCAGCTGAAACTCGGTGGGATGCGGATCGAGCGGGCCGAGATCGAACACGCGCTCGCCGGTTCGCCCGGGATCGCGTACGCCGCCGTGGGCATGGCCGGCGGCCACCTGGTCGGCTTCCTCGTCACTGCCGAAGACACCGTCGACCGCCAGGCAGTACGCCGCCATCTGCTGGACGCGCTGCCCGCCGCCGCCCTCCCGGCACAGCTGATCCAGGTCGACGAACTGCCGACGCTGCCGAACGGCAAGGTCGACCACGGGGACCTTGACCGGCGCGCCGCCGAGGCACCCGCCGCACAGCCCACCGAGGGGCCCGCCGCGCTCACGGGTGGAACGCTGTCGACCTATCCCGGCCGCCGATAGGTCGACGGCGTTCCATCGAGCGACATACCCGCCGCCGGCGGCGGCCCACCCGGCGCGGGCCTGGGCTAGCGCGCGGACGGCATCAGGCGCGGACCCGGGCCTTCCCGGCCCAGCACGTCTCGCGGGTTGGTCAGGTGGCAGCTTCGCAACGACAGGCAGCCACAGCCGATACAGCCGGTGAGGTCGTCCCGCAGTGCCTGGAGCTGGGCGATGCGCTCGTCGAGCACGGCCCGCCACCCGCTGGACAGGCGCACCCAGTCCTCCCGCGTCGGCGTCCGCTCGCTGGGCAGTTCGTCGAGGGCTTCCCGGATCGCCGTGAGCGAGATCCCGACGTTCTGCGAGGCCCGGATGAAGGCGACCCGGCGGAGCGTGTCCCGGCTGTATCGCCGTTGATTGCTGGCCGTCCGGGAGCTGCTGATGAGGCCCTTGCGCTCGTAGAAGTGCAACGCGGAGACGGCCACGCCGCTGCGGTCGGCGACCTGGCCGACGGTCAGTTCGTGGAACGTGGTGCGGGCCCTCGGCATGGAACCGACCGTATCACTTGACCTGAACCAAGGTTGAGGCCAAAGAATCGCGACGTCCATCACTGCGATCAGGGGGTCCATTCGATGACCAAGGTTCTCGTCGTCGGCGCCACCGGCCGGCAGGGCGGCGCCGTGGCCGACCTGCTACTCCAGCACGGCCACGACGTCACTGCCTACGTGCGGTCGCCCGAGGCGCCGGCGGCGCTCGCGCTGGCCGCCGCCGGGGCGCGGCTCGCCCCGGGCGATCTGGCCGACCCGGACGCGCTGGCCGCGGCGGCGCGCGGCGTCGACGCCATCTTCGGCCTCTCCGTGCCCTTCGGCGCGGGCGGCCAGGACGAGGAGGCCGCGCAGGGGCGGCTGCTCGTCGACACCGCCGTGGCCGCCGACGCCCATCTCGTCTACTCCTCCGTCCGGGGCGCCGACCGGCTCACCCCGACCGACATCGGCCACGCCGACAGCAAACAGCTCGTCGAGGCATACCTGCGGGAGCGGCCGGTACGCACGACCGTCCTCGCGCCCGTCTACTTCATGGAGAACGTGTTCAACTTCCGGTTCAGCCGGCTCACCGACGGGATCCTGGCCCACCCACTGTCCCCCGGCAAACCACTGGACCAGGTGACCGTCCGCGACATCGCCGGGATCACGGCGTACGCGATCGAGCACCCGGATCTGCTCGTCGGCGAGCGGATCGACCTGGCGTCCGACCGCGTCACCGGCGAACAGGCCGCCCGGATTCTCGGCGACGTGCTCGGCCGGGAGATTCCGTACCAGCAGTTGCCGCTGGACCAGATCCGGCAGTGGGCCGGGGACGAGGTAGCCGAGATGTTCCAGCGGTTCGAGGACAACACCGACTTCGTCGACGTCGACCGGCTGCGAGCGGCCTACCCAGGGGTGACCTGGCACCGCTACGCCGACTGGGCGCGGACCGTCGACTGGGACCGCGTCCTGGCGGCGTAGCGGACTCGCATCGGCGCTTTCGGGTGCTGGATCAGGGTTCTCGGTCGAATCATGACCCATGATTCGACCCGGAACCCTGATCCAGCGCTCAGGTACGGGCGGGCGCGGAAGTCAGGCGCTGGGCCGGAACTCGTGGACGACCTCGATCAGCCCGACGATGTGCCGGTTGAACTCCTCGAGTTCCTCGGCGGGCACCCACAGTTCGAGGATGTCGCGCCCACCCGCCTGCTGGACGGGGTAGCGGGCGGCGAAGTCGCGCTCGACCTCGAACCGGGTCACGTAGCCCACCCCTGAGGCGGGCACATTCCAGTCCCGGGCGATCATGATCGCGTACTGCTCGTTGAGCACCGGGTAGAAGATCGGCTGGTCGGGTAGCCGCGGCGGCCACGACCGCCAACCAGAGTCGCGGACGAGCGCCAGCTCCTCGGGACCCGTGGGCCGCCACAGGGTCGTCGTCTCGGTCATCGGCGCAGCATACCGGGCATGGCGAGCCGTCCCTAGTGGAGCGGCGGCGGCGCGTTCGTCCAGGCGTGTCGTTCCGATTGAACGAGCTCGGCTCACCCGCCGCCCTTCCAGAAGATCGCCCGCCGCGACGACGAGCCCTGATCGCCCCTGCCGGCCGAACTACGCAGCCGGAATCCAGGGTCAGCTGAGCACGTTGAAGACCGCCTCGGCTCGGTCTCGCTTGGTATACAGCTCCCAGGCCGCCTCGGCGAGCTCGTCGGGGTCGAGGATCGGCAGGCCGCCGGTCGCCTGGGCGCTCATGAACGTGTGGATGTCGCCGCGTTCGATCAGGCCGCCGATGGTCAGCGTGCCGGCATACACGCCCTGGTCGGCGAGCGCGGCGTGCAGGGTCACCGCGTAGTTGCGCAGGGCCGCCGAGGAGAGCGCCAGGTTGCCCAGGGCGGGCATCGGCACCACGGAACTGAGTCCACCCGCGAACAGCAGGCCGCCGTCGCCACGCTCGATCATGCCCGGCAGGACCGCGCCGACGAGGTCGACGGCCGCGTAGACCCAGCCCATCGCGGTACGCACGGTGTCGCTGTCCGCCTGCGTGATCGGCGTCGGCCGGTCGCTGGGGTCGAGCCCGGCCGGGCCGTAGTACACGATGTCAGGCGCGCCGAATCGGTTGGTGATGGCGTCGACGGCGGCGACCAGCTGCGCTCGGTCGCGTACGTCGGCGGTGAAGGCATCTGCCTCGATGCCCGCCTGGGCGAGCGACTCGAGATATCCGGCATGCCGGTTCGCCGTACGCGAGACGAGCGCGACCCGGTGGCCCTCCCGTCCGAAGCGGTGCGCGATGGACATGCCGAGCCCGGGTCCGACGCCGAAGACTGCCAGTGTTCCCACGTTTCCTCCTAAGATGAGGTCTCCCTCAGGTTAACTCGACCGTAGCACGAACCTGAGGCGGCCCTCAAGTTTGTAGGATGGCAGGGTGACCACGGGAACGAAGCCGCTCCGGGCGGACGCCGCGCGCAACCGCGACCGGCTCCTCGCCGCTGCGGAACAGGTGTTCGCCGAACGCGGCCTGGACGCGCCGCTGGAGGAGATCGCCCGCCGCGCGGGGGTGAGCATCGGCACGCTCTACAACCACTTCCGCACCCGCGACGACCTGTTCGACGCGATCTTCCCGGCGCGGATGGCCGTGCTGGACGCGGCCGCGGCGGAGGCGGTCGCCGATCCGGACGCCTGGGCCGGATTCGCCGCGTTCACCGAGACGCTGTTCGCGTTGCACGCCGAGGACCGGGGGCTCAACGACGCGCTGGCGCAACGCGTACCGCTGTCGCCTGGGGTGGTCGAGGCCTGCCATCGCTGCTTCCAGCACATCGAGGACCTGGTGGCGCGCGCGAAGCAGAGCGGGCAGCTCCGTGACGACTTCGAAGTGGCCGACTACGCCGCCCTGATCTGGGCGATGTCGCAGATCATCCGGGAGAGCGCCGGGGTCGCGCCGCAGGCCTGGCGACGGAGTCTGGCGTTCTTCCTGGACGGGCTGCGGTCCGGCGCCGCACATCCGCTGCCCGTCCCGGCGCTCACCGCGAAGCAGCTCGCGACCATCATGGCCGCGCCACCCGACTGACGCTATCGAGTCGCTGCGTCCTCGCGTACCAGTTGAAGATGCTCTTGGGGATCCCCACCCGTGACGAAGGCGCGGCGCGGGTGCTGGACCGAGGCGAGCGAGACGATGTCGCGGCCGAACAGCGCGGCGGTGAGCCAGATCGCCGCGACGCGGACCTTGCGCTCCCAGCTGGGCACGGCGAGCACGTGGTACCCGCGATGCATGAACCAGGCGAGCAGGCCGGTGATCACGATGCGGTGGTACTGGAAGATGCCACGGCCCAGCCCCAGCGTGGCGATCGTGCCCAGGCTGTGGTGCACGTAGGGCTTGGGCGGGCGGCCCCGCAGGCTGGCGACGATGTTCTTGGCGAGCAGCTTGCCCTGCCGGACCGCGTGCTGGGCGTTCGGCACGGTGACCGCGCCGTGGCCCAGTGCCAGGTCGGGCACGGCCGCGTCGTCGCCCGCGCCCCAGGCGTCCGGCACCGGCTCGGCCTCCGTGCCCACGCGCAGGTCCGCGCGGACCACGAGCAGGCCCCGCTCGTTGATCGGCAGGTCGGTGTGGCTGCGGACCATCGGGTTCGCGCCGTTGCCCGCGGTCCAGACGATCAGCCCCGAGTCGAACTCCTCGCCGGTCGACAGCACCACATGCCCGCCGGTCGCCGACTGCACCTGGGTGTTCAGATGCACGTGGCCGCCGCGCCGCTCCAGCGAGCGGACGACCCACTCCCCCGGCCCATCGGTGACCTCGGGCAGAATCCGGCCGCGGGCCTCCACCAGGTGGAAGGCCAGCTCACTCTGCTTGATCTCCGGGTACGCCTTGAGTAGCGACGTGGCCAGCGAGAGGAGTTCGCCGAACCCTTCGACCCCCGAGAACCCGCCGCCGACGAAGGTGACCGTGAGCAGCCGCTGCCGTTGCGGTCCTGGCGGCAGCGCCGACGCGCGGTCGAACGACGTGAACAGGCGGTCCCGGATGGCGACCGCCTCCTCGACGTGCTTCATGCCGATCGCCTGCTCGGCGACGCCGGGGATGCCGAACTTGCGGGTCACCGCGCCCGCGGTGACCACGATGACGTCGTACGCGAGCGGGAACGGCTCGCCGTCGACCGGCTGCACCGTGACGGTCCGCTCCGCGTGGTCGATCCGGTTCACCGAACCGGCGATCAGGCGCGTCCGGCGCAGGTGGCGCCGCAGCGACACGGCGGCGTGCCGGGCCTCGACCGAGCCGGCCAGCACCTCGGGCAGGAACGGCTGGTAGGTCATGTAAGGCCGGGGGTCCACGACGATGATCCGGGCCTCGTCGCGCCGGAGCTTCTTCTCCAGTTTCCAGGCGGTGTAGAAGCCGGCGTATCCGCCGCCGACCACCAGAATCGTTCGCATTGCGGTCCTCCGAGTGATGTCGTGCCTCGCAGTCACCGCATAGACCGGACAGCCCCCGGTTTCGTGACAGGAACGTGGCCGGTTGTGACGGACACCGCGCTGATCTTCGAGAAGTCGGCCGTACCCTGCGATGCTGTCACAATGAGAACCAGTCGGCTGGAAGCCTTCAGTGACGGAGTGCTGGCCATCATCATCACGATCATGGTGCTGGAGCTGAAGCCGCCGGCCGGGCACAGCCTGTCCGACCTGGTCCACACCACCGGCATCGGACTGTTGACCTATCTGCTCAGCTTCGTCTACGTCGGCATCTACTGGAACAACCACCATCACATGTTCCACCTGGTCCAGCGGGTCACCGGCGGCATCCTGTGGGCGAACCTGGGACTGTTGTTCTGCCTGTCCCTCTTCCCGTTCACGACGGCGTGGATGGACGAGTCGGAATTCGCGCACACCCCCGTCGTGATCTACGGCGTGAACCTGCTGGCCGCGGCGATCGCGTACTTCGTGGTGCAGTCGGTGATCATCCGGCACCAGGGTGCGCACTCGCCCCTGCGCAAGGCCGTCGGCCGTGACGTCAAAGGCAAGATCTCCCCGATCTTCTACTTCGCCGGGATCTTCAGCGCGCTGTTCATCGACCCGCACGGCCAGATCGGTGTCGCCATCGCCCTGGCCTGCTTCGTCGCCGTCGCGATCATGTGGATCATCCCCGATCGCCGCATCGACCGGGTTGTCCACCAGATCGAGGAGAACTGAGTTCGCGGATCTTCCCCGTCCGTTTCATCGCCGAGTTCTAGGGTCGGAACCATGAACAAGCTCTCACTGGTGGCCACTGGACGCGAGCAGCTCGACCGCGCCCAGCGATCCGGGGCCGGCCGGTCCGCCGCAACGGTGTACGGCGGCCACGAGCACGTCCTGCGCCAGACGGTCATCGCCATCGCGGCCGGAGCCGAACTCGCCGAGCACGTCAACCCGGGCGAGGCGACCGTCTTCGTCATCGACGGGCGCGTACGCCTGACCGGCGCGGCCGCCTCCTGGGAAGGGCTGGCCGGGGATCTGCTGATCGTGCCGGACGAGCCGCATTCGCTGAGCGCGCTGGAGGACGCCGTCGTCCTGCTGACCGTCGCCAAGCTCGGCTGACCGGACTCAGTGGACGCGTACGCCCGGCTGCCGCTCGACCTCCAAGTCCAGGCGTACGCGCAGGTCGGGCCGGTCGAGCGCGTGCCGGGCGTGGGCGACGGCCTCCCGCTCGACGCGGTCGCGGATGGCTGCGAGGTCGGCGTCGAGGTCGGCGCCCACCCGGAGGGTCAGCACCGGATCGTCCGCTTCGCCGACCAGCCGGGCGCGTACCGACCGGACTCCGCGGTAGGTCTCCACCTCGGCGCGGACGGCGTCACTGACGGCGGGCGCGGCCAGCGTCACCCGGTCGCGGCTGCCCTCGGTTCGCAGCGCCAGGCTCCGGAGCCGATCGGTGCCGAACAGGATGGCGATGAGCCAGCGCACCGCCAGCGCGAGGACGACGAGGGCGAGCACCCCCACCACCGGCCAGAACCAGCGCCCGTTGTCGCCGGCGAAGGTCCAGACCCGGTTGGCGGTCAGCAGGCGCCCGGCTCGGGCGTCGCCGAAGCCGCCGAAGGCGGTCAGCGCCACGATCACACCCCCGGCGAGCAGCAGGAAGCCGATGATCGTCAGGACGACCCGGTTCGTGCGATCGGCGTGCATCACGACCTCCGATCGACGGTGACGGACAGGCGTGGGCGGCGGGTCAGCCGGAGCCGGTCGAGATGCGTACCCGCCGTTTCGGCCACCTCTTCCCGCAGCCCGGGCTGCTCCGGACCGGCGTCGCGGGCGGTGGCGAGCACCCGGATCTGATTACGGCCGACCTTGACCCGGCCGGGCGTCACGCCTTCGACCTCCCCGGTCGCCGCCGTCAGATCCTGCGCCACGCCTCGGCGGGTGACCGCTGCGTCCATGTTGGAGTCGGCGCTCTCGACGGGCAGGCGGCGTACGCGCGACGGCCACAGCTCGAACACCAGGAGCCCGAGTCCGACCACGGCGAGCAACAGCCCGGCCGCCTTCAGCGCGGTGTCGTCCCAGCGCGTACGCCGGGCCCAGTCCAGCGCGCCGGACCAGTCGACCAAGACCGGCGCTGCCCCGGCGGCCGCCGCGACGACCTCGACGAGGACCACCACGGAAGCGGCGATCAGCGCCAGGGCGACGACGACCCCGAGGACCCGGTTGACGACCTTCCTCATCGCGATCCCTCCAGCTGTCCGATTTCGCCCTGTCCAATGCCGTCCGGTTAGGACACTCGGGCGTGCGGCGCGGCCGTGATCAGGTCGGACACCTCGATCCGGATCTCGCCGACCTCCAGCCCGGTCAGTTCGCGTACCCGCGTGCGCAGGTGCTGCCGCAGGTCGGCGGTCACCTGACCGACCGACGCGGGCCAGCGGACGCTCGCCGTGACGTCGAGGTACGCCTGGCCGCCGTCGACGCGGGCCGACACGGCAGGTCGCCGATGCAGCTCCGCCCGGCCGCCGATGTCGGGCACCTCGGTCGCCAGGTATGCCGCGAGCTTCGCCACGACGTTCTCCTTGATCTGGATGACGCCGAGTTCCGGGCGATCCCGGCGATCCCGGGCCGGCACCCGGTCCCGGATGGCGTCGTCCTGGACGGCGTCGAGATCCCGGGTCGGCAGATCGGCAGTGTCGGCCTCGGCGGTCACCGCGGGCTCCGACGCTGCTGCCCGATGCTGCTCAACGCGCTGAGATCCAGTTCGCGGCCGAGCACCTTGGCGACGGCCCAGCCGATCAGCGCGAACAACCCCACGATCAGCATCTGGCCGAAGCCGACCAGGACGACGACCAGGCCCAGGATCAGGCCGACGGCCGTGCCGAAAATCGTTCTCGTCATCGGGTTCATCGCGTGCCCCTCCCCTTCCGTCCCCCGCTTGGTTCACGCTTTCCCTGCTCTTGGCGGCTGGGTTCGCTCGGTTGCCGGCTGAGTTCGCGCTCTTCGCGGCCGGGCTCGCTGGTCGATTCGGTGGGCTCGCCGACGAGGTCGGCTACCAGGACGTCCACCTGACGGCCGCCCGCGAGGGGCGCGACGGCGGCGAGTACCGCCGACGCGATCTCCGGGATCGGCCGGCCCCAGCGCACTTGGATCTGCACCGACACCGCCGACTCGGCGACGCGTACGCCGACGACGCGGCGACCCGGCAGATACGTGGCCAGCTCGGCCGGCGATCCGGCGTACAGGTCCTCGACGCCTGGGCAGCGGCGTACCGCGGCCGCGATCGCGTCGACGTCGACCGCGTCGGTCAGGTCGCCCGGCGCGACGGCCGGCGCGGTCATCACGACACCCGGGCGGGCGTGCCCTGCTCGTCGTCGGGCAGATGGACGTCGTCGACGTTCACATTGACCTCGACGACCTCCAGCCCGGTCATCCGCTCGACCGACTGCTTCACGTTGCGCTGGACGCTGTGCCCGAGTTCGGCGATGCTCGCCCCGTAGTCGACCACGATGTCGAGGTCGACCGCGGCCTGCGTCTCGCCGACCTCCACGCCGACGCCCTGGGAGACGTTGGGCCCGGAGCTGCCGGGGATACGTTCCCTTATGGCGGCGAACGCCCGGGTCGAGCCGGTGCCCATCGAGTAGACCCCGGCGACCTCACGGCAGGCCATGCCGGCGATCTTCTGGACTACCCCCTGCGCCACGTGGATCTTGCCTTCTTGGGTGGTGAGGCGGTCGCTGCCGGCCGCCGGCTGCGTGCCGGACTCCGCCGGGCGGGTCGACGGCCGTTCGGTGGTCTGAGTCATCGCTCGCGCTCCTTCACTCCAGGTGACGGCATGACTACACGTCGTTTACCTGGAACTCGGCAGCCAAACCTCCTCGTCGCCGCCACCCGGGCCGCCTGGAGTCGACAAATACCCGACTGGGGGCAGTTGTCTTGTTTGAACTATTTATCGTCATCCGGGTTTCCGGGCCACCACCAGTTCCCAGGCCGACGGCAGCACCTCGACGTGATCGAACCCGGTCTTCTCCAGCAGCTCGGTGTAGAAGGACACGTCACGGAGCCGGCTGACGCAGCTGTCCACCCCGATCAGGAAGTACGACCAGAAGAACTGCATCGCCAGCCGGTCGGGCGTCCGGAACTCCTCGCAGATCACCAGTTGGCCGCCCGGCTCCAACGCCGCGTACGCCGATTCGACGAGCCGCCGGGCCACGTCGGTGGGCCAGTCGTGCAGGACGCGGACGAACGCCATCGTGTCGTACCCGCCGGGCAGCGGCTCGGCGAAGAAGTCCCCGGCGACGAAGCCCAGCCGGGCCGGATCGGCACAG
This sequence comes from Hamadaea sp. NPDC051192, assembly GCF_040682475.1. Taxonomy (NCBI): domain Bacteria; kingdom Bacillati; phylum Actinomycetota; class Actinomycetes; order Micromonosporales; family Micromonosporaceae; genus Hamadaea; species Hamadaea sp. NPDC051192. Next base: position 17,637 of record NZ_JBFBAZ010000073.1, on the reverse strand, counting down.
CGCGTACGCGTCTGCTCGACGAGCGGGCCGACGGCGGCCAGGTTGTAGACGTCGGCGTGAACGTGGTGCGCGTCGGCGACGACGCTCGCGGCCAGCGTCCCCGCGCCGCCGCCCACGTCGAGGAATCGCTCGTGGCCGTCCCACAGACGGTCGGCGTACCGGTGGAACACCTCCAGCACCGGGCCGAGCCCGAGCGACATGCTGCTCTCGAACGACGCCGTCTGCTCGTCGGTCTGGGGCGGCCAGGCGAAGTCGTCCTCGGTCATGCCGACCTCGCCGCGCAGGCTGTCGGCCAGCCGCCCATGGAGCACCCGCCACGGATAGGTGTCGCGATCCCGTTCGATGGCGTCCGGCCCGAGCGCCGCCACCACCGCGTCCCGCAGCCCCGGCACCGCCCGGTACTCGGTGTCGGCGAGGTCGTCGCCGTGATCCTCACGGCGCAGCATGCCCAGACTCTCCAGACAGTCCAGGAACTTGTACAGCCGCAACGGTTTGAGGCCGTGCCGGTCGGCGAGGTCGGCCAGGCGTACCGGGCCGGGTTCCAGCTCGTCGAGCAGGCCCAGCTCCAGCGCCGTCTCCAGGACGTCGACCGCCTTGGCCCCGTTGAAGAGCAGGCTCATCAGCGCTCGGGGGGACATCTCCGTCATCGGTGCCACTCCTGTTCCAGGGCGTCCATGAACTCGTCGATCTCGTCCAGCGTGTTGTAGATGTGCGGGCCGATCCGCAGGTAGCCGCGCCAGCTGCAGATCAGGTTCCGCTTGGCCAGCCGGTACTTCACCGCCTCGCCGTCCGGGACGTCCAGGCACACCACGCCGCCGCGCTCCGGCCCGGCCGGGCTGACCGCCGGGATCCCGGCCGCCCCGGCCCGCTCCAGGATGCGGCCGGTCGCGGTCAGCGAATGGGCGCGGATCGCCTCGATGCCCACGCCGGCCAGCAGGTCCAGGCCGACCCGCGAGACGAGCGCCGTGAGCGGGAACGGGGTACCGCCCGCGAAGCGCTGCGCGCCGGGCGCCCAGGCGGTCGCGGGCTGGAACGACAACGCGTGTTCGCCCGCCTGCCAGCCGGTCGCGGTGGGCTCCAGCCCGTCCGCCAGCTCCGGCCGCACGTACAGGAACGCGGTGCCCACGCCGCACATCCACTTGTGCGAGCCGCCGAGCACGAAGTCCACGCCCAGGGCGGTCACGTCCAGCGGCATCACGCCCACGCTCTGGAAGGCGTCGACGATCACCAGGGCGCCCACCTCGCGGGCCCGGCGGATCAGACTCGCCAGATCCAGCGTCGCGCCCGACGAGAAGCTCGCGTGGGGCACGCAGACGATGAGGGTACGCTCATCGATCCGTCGTTCCAGCTCGGCCTGGTCGATCACGGGGCCGCCGTCGCCGACGACGTCGACCTCGGCCCCGAGCCGTTGCTGCGCCTGCCAGACGAACGGGATCGTGGGGAACTCGCGGTCGGTGATGACCACGCGGTTCCGGTTCGGCCGGAAGGTGAAGCACGACGCGACCCGGGACAGCAGCGTACTGAGGTTGGCGTCGGTGACGACGCTGCCCGGCGCGGCCCCGATGAACCGCTCCAGAGTGGACACGTACGCGTCCAGCTCCTCGTGCCAGCCGAGCCAGGCGTCGTCACGCCAGCTTCGCAGGGTGTCCCAATAGCGTTCCAGCACCGTCTGCGCCCCGCGTGGGATCGCGCCCGTCGAGTTGCTGTTGACGTAGACGCAGCCCTCCAGCAGCGGGAACTCCTGGCGCAGCGAATGACTCACGAGGATTCCTCCTGCTGGGGCTCGGCCGGCTGGGTGAAGACCGGGATGTCCCGGACGGCGGCCAGATACGGGGTGCCCTCGGTGTAGCCGGTGCCGGGACGCGTACCGAGCATTCGCACAGCGATCCGGTAGTGCGTCTGCCGCCATTGCAGCAACGTCGTGCCGAACTCGGTCATCCGGCGGTCGAGCAGGCCCCGCTGTGCCGCGGTCAGCTCGGCCGACCCGTACGCCTCGGCCAGCGACGGCTGACCGGCGAGCACCGTGTCCCGCACCTCCGGCACCGACCGGTACGCCGTCGAGTCGAGCCGGGGCTGGGCCGGCATCCGGCACAGCGACTCGACCCGCTTGTACGACCGGGATTGGATGGCGCTGGCACCTTCGGTGTAGACGCGGAACGTCCGGAAGGACTCCGGTTGCACCGTGGCCATCAGGGAGAACAACGGAGCCGCCCCGTCCAGCAACTGCCGGGCGTACGCGAGCCGCTCGGCCGCGGAGTCGGCCTGCCCGGTCGTCACGTCCTCGACGGCCTGGCCCAGTTCGGTGGCCAGCGCCGCGAAGGTCGTCTCGTAGCCCTGCAGGACCCGGATGAACAGGTACTCGTCGTGCACCTGGTCGACCGGCAGCATGCTCGCGTCGAGCGCCCGGCGTTCGGTGGCCTCCTGCCGGGTGAGCGCCACCTCGCACAGCTGTGCCGCGGTGGCGGCCGGGTCGGGAGCGGCCGTGGTCAGCAGACCCAGCCGGCTCAGCGCCGGGGCGAACGCCCGGACGCCCAGCCGGTACCGCTTGGTCAGGAGCGTCAGGGCGGGCCGCTGCTTGGGCAGCAGCTCGGTGGCGCCCGACGCGGCCGCGAGTTCGAACCGCAGCGCGTCGGCGATCAGCTGCACCGTCAGCTCGTCATGCCGACGGCGTACGGTCGCCGGGTCGTCCGGCAGCCGGATCAGGCTGAGCGCCAGATAGGTCTGGTAGTCGTAGCGCCCGTCGTACTTGTCGAGCGTCACGTCGAGGAAGTCACGCAGGAAGCGATCGGCCGCCTGCGCGCCGACCGGGGCCACCGCGGTACGCCGGGCCTGGTCGAGCAGCACCAGCAGGTCTTTGGCCACGAAGTGCTTACCGGTTCGCTGGAACTCCGCCACGACGGCGTCATAGGGGAACCTGTCCGGCCGGCGGTCGCCGGACAGCCACGACGCCAGCTCACGCACCCGCGTGGCCGCCCAGCACCCGCAGCTGCCAGAGTTCGGGGAAGAAGCGGTAGTCGATCAACTTGGCCAGCCAGTCGGCCGGGCTGTTCGGGGTGCCGATCATCCCGTGCCCGCCGATGCGGATCGCGATCGTGTAGTGGCGTACGCGCCACAGTGCGACCTGCTCGTCCCACTCGATCATGGCCTCGGCCAGCCGGTACGCCGAATCGGTGGCGACCCCCGGATACAGCGTCGCGGGATCGATCTCGCGTTCGCGGAGGTGGGCCTGGAAGGCCTGGCCCAATCGGCGGCTGGCCTTCTGCGCGTCGCGCCAGCCGGGCGATTCCGCGCCCGAGCCGTTGCCCAAAGCCGGTTTCATCGCCTCGAAGTCGGCCGGCTTGAGATATCGGAACATGTCGAGCTGATCGGTCACCAGCCGGATGGCCAGCGACGCCCGGCCCAGCAGCAGCTCCGCGCCGGGCAGATCGTCCTTGCCGACCAGGACGGCCGCCTCGTCGATCTCGGCGACCGCGAGTTTGAGCCAGAGTTCGCTGGACTGGTGCACTACTTGGAAGAGCAACTCGTCCCGGTGAACCATGTCGTCGGGGTGCCGTTGCAGGCTGAGTAAGGTGTCGAGCCGCATGTAGCGCGCGTAGTCGGTGTCGCCTTCGCCGGGCAGTTCAGGTGAGGTGTGCCTCTTCACCGAGCGTCCTTCCGTCAATCCGGGCGGTTACCCCGGCCAACGTAAGGACACATAGGATCATCGACGTGTCTGCATGTCAACCTTACCGAAACGGTTGTGTTATCAACGATCTGCGTCCGGGTCGCCCGCGGTCAGCCGGATCGTGAAGCCGGTCGCGTCCCGATGCATGCTGACGTGGTCGCAGAGCTGGTGGCTCAGCCACAGGCCAAGTCCGCCCGGATCGGCCTCGGCCAACGGCAGTAGCCCGGCGAACGGATCCTTCGGCCCGGCGCCTTGATCGGTGACGGCGAGCACCATCCGGTGTGACGAGATCCACAAGCGTACGCGGATCGGCCCGCGGCCATGCCGGAGCGCGTTGGTGACGCCCTCGCTGACGGCGACCATGAACCCACCGAGATCGGCGCCCGCCGAGGTCAGCGTGGCCGGGGCGGCGCTGCGCACCGCCTGCCGGACGGCGGCCGGCGTCGGGTCGACCAGGGTCCACGCCGGGGCCTGCCGCAGCAGCGGGTCGGCCGGGGCGGGCTGGGGCTCGCCGAGATAGCTCACCGGATCCTGGTAGGTCTCGTTCGGGGTGTGCTCCCCGTTCGGCCCGGCCGTCCGGGGATGCGTACGCAGGACGTCGGCCATCACGCCGGGCGGCGTCGTCGCCGTCTCGTACGCGCACATGCTCCACAGCGGGAACTCGTCGTACGCGTGGTTGATCGCCGATTCGTAGCGCGCCCACCAGTCCCAGGTCGCGCCGAACGCCGTGGCGGCCAGCTCGCCGATGATCCGGATCTGCTGCGCCCCCTCGGCGACGAGCCGGGCCAGGAGCTTGCGGTATTCGGCGATGGCCCCGGCGGGGCGGGCGTACATGTCGCCGCCGGCCAGGTAGATGATGCCGGGATCGTCGGCGGTGGCGCGCCGGATCAGGTCGGCGTGCGGACCGCCGAGGGCGACCAGTGTCGGCTCGCCCGCTGCCACCCCGCCGAGCAGGAACGGCACCGCGATGTCGAGCAGCTCCCGTTCCGAGGAGTAGACGGCGGCCTCGTGGAAGTAACCGGCGTGCCCGGCAGCCGCTCCGGTCCTCACGCGATCACCTCCAACCCGGCGTCGTTCAGACTCAACATGTCGGCCAGGCGCTTGACCACGGCCGGGCCGCCCCGCACCACGATCCGGCCGCCCGACTCCTGGGCCAGCCGGGCCAGCGCCACCAGCCCGGCGTGGTGGACGAAGTCCAGACCGGCGCCGTCCAACTCCACCGCCGATCCCGTGGCCGGCAACCCCATCGACCGCAGCACCTCCGTCAGCAACTCGACGTTGTCGTAGTCGATGTCGCCGGCCAGCCGCAGGCCGCCGGACTCGGCGTACACCCGAAACGGAGCATAACCGGGGCTCGAACTGGGGTGCCGGCACGCCAGCCGGCGCAGGTCGGCGGGCGCGATCGCCGCCCGGTCATAGCCGCACATGCCCCGGAACGGGTGGCCGTCCATGTACCCGTCGACGAGGTGCTCGTACCGGATCAGCCGATCCATCGCCGGGGGCGGCCCGGCGAGGCCGGTCGCATCGGCGAACGCGCGGAGACCCCGGAACCCGTCGCGGATCGCCCGATCGGTCGCGTCGCGATAGACGTCGACCTGGTCCGACGGGTCGGCCAGGTCGTCGGCGTACGCCGTCTTCCGGTGCAGCAGCTCGGCGCGGCCGCTGCGTAAGGCGGCGCCGAGGATGTCGTCGGTCTCCCACCAGCAGTCCTCTTCCGGGTCGGCCACCATCAGTACGCGCTGATCGGCGGCCAGGCCGGAGACCGCGAACGACCTCGCCGCGGCGCGCCACTCGGCTCGCTCGGTGTAGACGAAGCAGACGTGGTCGTGCGCGCCGACGGAGTCCACCTCGCCGATCACCCCGGTCCGCCGCATGCGGCCCCACCTACCCCAATGCCCGCCTGCGCCAAACAACATCAACAATGGATTCATGATTTCCGGAATCTTTCGGTGCCAGACATCATCAGCCAAGCACCCGACGTCGGTTCACGGCAGCGATGGATGGCTTGACACAGAGCGATTTCGCGGCCGAAAATTCCCGGTAACTTATTGACATATCTCCAGTCGATGCTCACCATGCATCTATCGACAATCGTCGAACAGATAGGTGGGATCACATGCGCAGCAGACTGCTACTCGGGGTAGCACTCGCTCTGGCGACCGCCGTCACCGGCGCGCTGCCGAGCCCGGCGTACGCCGACACGACCGTCACCTCGAACCAGACCGGCACCAACAACGGCTACTTCTTCTCGTTCTGGAAGGACAGCGGCAACGTCTCGATGACCATGGGGGCCGGCGGCCAGTACAGCACCCAGTGGAGCGGGATCAACAACTTCGTCGCCGGAAAGGGGTGGAAGCCGGGCGCCCGCCGGACCGTCAATTACTCCGGCAGCTTCAACCCGTCCGGCAACGCGTACCTGACCCTCTACGGCTGGACGCGTAACCCGCTGATCGAGTACTACATCGTCGACAACTGGGGCACCTATCGGCCGACCGGCACTTTCATGGGCACGGTGACCAGCGACGGCGGCACCTATGACATCTACCGCACCCAGCGCGTCAACCAGCCCTCCATCGAGGGCACCGCGACCTTCTACCAGTACTGGAGCGTCCGGCAGCAGAAGCGTACCGGCGGCACCATCAGCGCCGGCACGCACTTCGACGCGTGGGCGAGCAAGGGCATGAACCTCGGCTCCTTCGACTACCAGATCCTGGCGACCGAGGGATACCAGAGCAGCGGCAGCTCCAACATCACCGTCAGCGAGGGTTCCGGCGGTGGGGGCGGTGGGGGCGGGGGAACGGGCGGTTGCACCGTCACCACCACCCGCTCGACCGAGTGGTCCGACCGGTTCAACGTGACCTTCGCCGTCAGCGGCAGCTCGGCCTGGACGGTCACCATCCGGCTGAACGGCGGCCAGAGCCTGCAGAACAGCTGGAACGCCAGCGTCTCCGGCAGCACCGGTACGCTCACCGCCCGGCCCAACGGCGCCGGCAACAACTTCGGCATCACCCTCTACAAGAACGGCAACAACACCACGCCGACCGCGTCCTGTTCGACCTGATCCACCTCACTCACGAAGGGCGCCCGATGGTCCGGGCGCCCTTCGCGTGACTGCGTCGTCTGCTACCGGCCCACGTCCGACCTGGCGGCGGCGGACACGATGGCGTCCTTCTCGGACCCGGTCAGCACCTTTGTGCGTACCAAATCCTCGGTGACCTGGGCGACGTGCGCGACGAACGCGCCGTGGCCCGGCCAGTCCGCCTCGTCGCGGATGAGGTCGTTGACGGTGCAGCCGCCGCCCGCGTAGCGGTTGGCCACAGTGGAGTCGATGCCGCCGATCGTGACGTGGGCGCGGAGGTCCGAGCCCACGCAGCCGTCCGGTTCCGGCACGTAGCGCAGCAGGTGGGAGCCGTACTGCACGGCGCCGTTGGCCGCCTTGACCCCGTTCCGGAACCACAGATCGCCCTGCGCGTCCTGGGTGAGCCGGTAGGTCTCGGCGTCCCGCAGCACCCGGACCTGCTTCGACAGCGGGTCGATCTGCAGCAGGTTGCCGTCGAGCGAGGCGTAGACGTGCTCGTCGGCCGGGTTGACGACCAGCTCGTCCTGGACGCCCGAGGCCCGGCCCGGGATGTCCTGCCGGTGCACGACCGCACCGGTCGCCGGGTCGAGGATGAACAGCTCGCCGTCGGCGAGGCCCCAGATGAGGCCGTCGGGCCCGGCCACGATCGACGAGATCGAGTCCGCGCCGGGCACCGGGGTGAACTCCGCGAGCTTCTCGCCCGTCGCGAGGTCCGCGGTGAAGACCTTGGCCTCGGTCGCCTTGGGCGTCGTGCCGCCGCCACCGCCGATCGTCGTGCCGGCCCACAGCCGGTCGCCGGCCACCGCCAACGCGATCACGCCCTGGTCCGCGACGATGTCCTTCCTAGTGGTACGCGTGCCGGTGGCGGTGTCGTAGACCGTCAGCGCACCACCCCAGAGCCCGTAGTCGGGGGTACTGCCGATGTAGACCTTCGAACCGTTCGAGGCGAACGCCAGCGGCCGGTTCTGCCCGTCGGGCTGCAACCGGAACAGCTCGCGCGGATTGGTCCCGAAGACGTACGCCTTCGCGGGGTCGTATTCCAGCACGCCGCCGTAGGGGTAGACGCCCTGGTACATCTTGCCGTTCAGCCAGCCGAAGCCGTCGGCCTGGCCGAGCCGCCCGAGGTTGGTGGGCGTACCGGTGGCCGGGTCGAGGACGGACAGGTTCCCGTTGATGTAGAGGTTGGTGTAGATCCGGCCGTCCGGCCCGGCGCTGATGCTGTTGATGTCCAGCGCCTGCGGCGGGAACGGCAGCCGGTACTGCTCACTCGACTTGGTCGCCGGGTCGTAGGAGAAGGCCTGCCCGGCGTAGTTGCCGATGGTGGCGTACAGCCGGTCGCCGAGGAAGCCGAAGCCGATCCCGGCGCCACCGGCGGCCACGGGCGATCCGTTGGCCCCGGTGACCGGACCAGAGGCGTCGGTCTGGACGTCGTACCGCCAGAGCTGGTTCGACGTCGAGGTGAAGTAGACCGAGCGGCCGTCCGGAGCCAGCGGCGAGGTGCCGCGCGAGCTGATCACGAAACCGTCGGCCACGACCACACCGGTGTCGGGGTCGAGCACCAGCGCCTCCAGCTTGCTGCGCTTGACGAACAGCCGTCCCCCGGCCAGGTTGATGTCGTAGGGGTAGCTGGCGTCGCCGCGCAAGGCCGCCGGGAGGATGTCGCGCTTCTCCCCCGTGGTCAGGTCCAGCCGCACGAGGTGCCCGTGGCTGCCGATGGCCGCCCACAGCACGTTGCGGACTGGGTCGACGGCCACGTCGACGGCGTACTGCTCGCCGGGGAACATCGCGCCGTAGTCGCGGAACCCTTCGGACGGCGAGTACGAGAAGACGTGCGCGCCAGGGTAGGTGCCACCGTAGATCCGGCCGTCCGCGCCCGGCCGCAGTCCGTAGAGGACGGTCTGGTCCGGCACCGGCGCGCCGAGGTCGGTCGTGGTCCTGGTCAGCGGGTCGTACGCGTAGACGTGGGCGTTGGGGTAGCTGCCTGCGTACACGGTGCCGTCGGTCGCCTGGGTGATCCCCCACGCGCCGGACGAGTCGGGCAGGTACGCGGTGTCGACCAGTTCCCGGGTGACGGGGTCGACGACGCTGAGCACGCCGGGCGATCCCATTTGGACGCCGTACGCCACCGCACGGTCGCCGGCGGTGCCGTAGTAGGACTCGAACACGGTCAGGGCGGTCTGCTGCACCCCGAAGTCGGTGACGGTTCCCGCGGTCGTACCGGTCGCCGCGGCGTCGGCTGCGGCTGGGGCGGTGATCGTTGCGGCGGCGAGGGCGAGGGCTAATCCACTTCGGACGATACGGCCGGTCATGAGGCCTCCGATCGGGCAAGGGGTTTCGCCGACTCTATTACGGGTCCGTCCGAAACTCCACCACTCGACGTAGCTTCCCGAATGTGGTGAGCTAGATCCTCATTACGGATCAGGCCGAAATTGAACTCACCGTATCGGAGGAACCGTTGCGACGCCGAACCCTGCCCCTGATTCTGACTTCGCTCACCCTGGCCACCTTCGCGATGGCCGTACCCGCCGGCGCGGTGGAGCCGACGGCCACTACCGCTCCGCCCGGGACGGTGACCGATCTGGGTCCCGCCTCCGAGGTCACCTCGGTCAACGGGGCCGAACTGATCGACGGCACCGTCTACACCGCCACCGGCGGCGTCTCGCCGACCATCGTCGGCGCGTACAGCCTCGACAAGCAGACGGTCGACCGGCGCTACGAGCTGCCGACCGGGGGTGGCGCGTGGGCGACCGCCGCCGTCGGCACGGATCTGTACGTCGGCACCTACACCCCCGGTGACCTCTACCGGATCGACACCACCTCGACCACGGTGACCAAGGTCGCCAGCGTCGCGCCCGACTCGTTCATCTGGGCGCTGGCCGCGTCGCCGGACGGCAAGCTGTACGGCGGCACCTATCCGAGCGGCCGCGTCGTGGAATACGACCCGGCGACCGGCAAACTGCGGGACTACGGCGCGGCGGTGGCGGGCGAGCAGTACGTCCGCAGCATCGCGGTGGACGCCACGACGATCTACGCCGGCGTCGGCTCGCACGCCCACCTCATCGCCATCGACCGGGTGACCGGGGCGAAGCGGGAGATCCTGCCGGCCGCGTACGCCGACCGCACGTTCGTCGCCACGCTGGCGCTGGAGAACGGCATCCTCGCCGCCGGGCTCTCGGCGACCGGGACGATGCTGCTGATCGACACCGCCGACCCGACGCGGTACGAGGTCGTGCAGACCGCGGACAACTACGTCACCGCGATCGCCGTCGACTCGGCGCGCAACGACGTCTACTTCGGCACCCGACCGTCCGGCACGCTGCGGAAGTACGACCGCGACACCGGCGAACTCAGCACCCTGGCGATCCCCTACGACGGGGCGGCGTTCGGCCGGATCTTCGTCACCGGCGACAAGCTGCGCGGCGTCGTCACGAACACCGTCGTCACCTACGACCTGACCACCGGCGAGCTGAGCGGGGTCGACCTGACCCAGGCCGGCATGCCGCCCGCGCCGGAGCTGGCCATGGCGATCGCCACCGACGGCCCGCGCGTCTACGTCTCCGGCAAGGCGGGCGTCCAGGTGCACGACCTCGTCGCCGGCACCTCCGAGCGGCGTTTCCTGCCCGGTGAGGCCAAGGCGATGACGCCCATCGGCGGCGACATCTGGATGTCGGTGTACACCTTGGCGTACCTGTTCGAGATGGCTCCGGAAGGTGATCCGGCGCGGGTCGCCGCGATCGGGCACGATCAGACCCGCCCGCTCGACGCCGTCTACTCCCCCTCCGACAAGCTCCTCGTCGTCGGCACCGAACCGGAATACGGCCGCTACGGCGGCGCGGTGGCGCTCTACGATCCGCGGACCGGCGCGCTGGACGCGTACCGGGATGTGCTCACCGACCAGTCGGTGCGATCGGTCACGGTCAAGCACGGCACGGCGTACCTCGGCGGGAGCATCAACAACGGCTTCGGCACCACACCGCGTACGACGGAGGCGCACCTGGCCGGATTCGACCTAGCCACCCGGACCAAGACCTGGGACATCGTCCCCGTGCCCGGCGCCACCCAGATCGTGAGCCTGATCGCCACCGGCAACCGGGTCTTCGGGCTCACCGAGACCGGCGTGCTGTTCGCCGTCGACCCGGCGCGGCGGACCGTCGTCGCGACCACCACGGTGGCGTCCGGCCAAGGGCGCATGGTCCAGGTCGGTGGTGTCTTCTACGGCACCAGTGGCAAGGATGTCTGGCGGTTCGACCCGGCCACGATGACGGCGACCACCTTCGTCGCCGGGCTCAACGCCCAGTGGTACGGCGGATCCGCGCTGCTGACCGCCTCGCCCGACGGGTCCGCGCTGTACGCGCTGCGGGGCCGCAACCTCGTCCGCATCCAGCTCTGACCTCTACGCCGCGCCCTCCCTGGGGCGCTTCCCTTTGGGCGCTGGATCAGGGATCTCGGTCGAATCTTGGGGGAAGATTCGACTCGGATCCCTGATCCAGCGCCCTTCGGCTAGCCGGCTTCAACTAGCTGACGGTGACCCGGAAGACCTCGGGGCCGTCGCCGAGGAACAGCCGCCCGTCCGGGTGCACGGCCAGGAACTCCGCCGAGCGGTCGAGCAGCTGGGTCGGCGTACCGGTGGCCAGGTCGACCTGGAACAGCAGGTGGCCGTTGACCAGTGCGTACATCACGTTGCGGGTGGCGTCGTAGCCGAGGCGGCCCCGGCTGTCGGCCACGCCGGGCGCGAGCTGGATGCGCTGCACGACCGTCCGCGAGGCGACGTCGACGGCGAACAACTGCCCGCCGGCCAGACCCCACAGCCGTCCCGCGCCGTCCAGGGCCAGCGCCGGAATCGCGGTCGCGCCGGGCACCGGGATGAACTCGAACGCCTTGCTGTCACTGGCGACGTCCCAGCCGAACAGCCGCGCCTCGGTCTGGGTGGGCGGCGGCACGCTGTAGCCGCCGTCCTTCGACGTGCCACCCAAGATCAGACCCGACTGGTACGCGAGACTGACGATCGAGGAGTCCGTCACGACCGGACGGTGCACTGTGGAGGCACCGGTCGCCTTGTCCACGATGGCCAGCACCCCGCCGAGCGTGGTGTTCGGCATCGTCCCGTACGCCACCTTGTCCCCCGCGTCGGTCAGCGCCCGGGCGCGTACCTGGTCGTAGGACTTGAGGTCGAGGAGCTTCACCGGGTTCTCCGGCGTCCCGGCCGGACCGGGCGAGTACTCGGAGCTGCTCCACGCCTTGCCGAGGTCGTAGCGGTAGAGCCGCGAATCCGGGTACGCCCCCAGGTACACCTGGTCGCCGACTTCCAGGACGCTCTCCACCTGGGAGAACCGCTGGAAGTCGGCCTTGCCGGTGTCCGGGTCGATCTTGGCGAGCCCGCCGTTGAGGTAGCCGCCGGCGTACACGGTGCCGGAGGCTCCCGCGCTCAGCGCGGCGAGCGGGATCGGCTCGCCCGGGACGTCGGTCCGCACGACGTCCGACCGGCCGGTTACGGGGTTGTACCGGAACATCTCGCCGCGCCAGAGCAGGCCGACGAGCGTACGCCCCGGCCAGTCGCGGTCGGCCAGCGTCACCCAGCCGATGCCGCGGTTGTTGACCACGCGCCCGGCGAACGACAGCCCGGTGTCGACGAACTTGCGGGTCGCCGGCTGGTATCCGGTCAGGTGACCGGCGCGGGTGAGGTAGACCATCCCCTTCGGACCCGGCTCGGACACGTCGAGCCCGGCGACGTCCGGGATCAGATCGGTCCAGCGACCGGCCCGGGTGTCATAGACGCCCAGCTGGCCGTTGATGGCCGAGCCGTACCGGGCGTACACCCGGCCGTCGTACGCGTTGAGGTCGTAGACCGTCAGACCGGTGCCACTGGCGAGCCCGTCCGGCAACGGCAGCTCCCGGCGCGTACCGGTGACGGCGTCGATCTCGAACAGATGGGCGTCCGGCTGCGTACCGGCGTAGATCTTGCCGTCCGCGACCGCGAGGCTGCGGGCGTACTGCACGCCCGGCAGCACCTGGCCGTAGTCGCGGGTGGCGCCGGTCGCCGGGTTGTACGCGAACACGCGAGCCCCGGGATAGGTGCCGCCGTAGACGATTCCGGCCGAGTCCACCGACAGCCGCCAGATGTATGACTCGGACGGCAACGGGCGGCCGAGGTTCTCGATGGGGCTGTTCTTGCCCGGCTTGCGCCGGTAGAGGTCGCCCGTGCCGTACGCGCCGACGTAGATCGTGCCGTCAGGGGCGGCCGCGACCGCGTACGAGCCGGGTGCCCCGGTCAGTTCCTGCACGGACACCGTGGTTCCGGTGGCCGGGTCGATCGCGGCGAGATGGGCCGGTTCCCCGGAGACGGCCGACCAGAGGACCGGCCGTCCGTCCGGACCGGGCGCGACGATGCCGCCGATCATCAGCACGTCGCGCAGCGGGATGCCGAGGGAGTCGACGGTGACCGCCGCCGCGGCCGTGACCGTGCTGGTGGGACTGGCTTGCGCGGCCGGCGGGCCGCCGAGGGTGAGGGCTGTCGCTGCCACCGCCGCGAAGGCGGTGAACCGGCGAACGAGGGACATGAGGGTGCCTGCTTCCTGCCGGTAGGGCCGGCGGCACATGCCGTCGGCTCGGGTTGAGGGCTTTTCCGATATCTGCCGTACGGAGCTGGCCGCAGGTGATCTGTGCACGTGATCGCCATTACGGCCCTGGCCGTAATCAGACTAACCGCCGGACGCAGACCTGTCGATCATCAGCGGGCAGGCGACGGCCGGCGGGCGAACCGCCGACAGCGGCTAGTCCAGCAGGCGAGGTAGGCCGAACGTGGTCACGTGGCGGCCGCCGACGAACGCGTTGACCTCGGCGATCCGCCCGTCCACGATGCGGAGGACGTCGACGACCAGCGCGTCGTACCGCGATCGACCCGGTTGGCACAGATAGTTCGCCGCCGCCGCCCGGCCGTTCGCCGCGACGGGGAACGTCCGCCAATCGAGCGGCCGGGTGAGGAAGGCCGCCACCGCGTCGCGCCCGATCACCGGCTCGTCCGGCGGCATCGTGAGGCGTACGTCGGCGGCGAGGAGTTCCCGCATCTCGTCCGGATCGGTCGTGCTGAGGTAGCGGCTCAGGATCTCCTTGTCCGCCTCGGTCAGGTGCGGCCGCCGCCAGTCCGCCGGGTCGGCTGGGGCGTGGCGGCGTACGGTCTCGCGGGCCCGCTGAACGAGACTGTTCGCGGCCGGGACCTCGACCTCCAGCGCCTCGGCGATCTCGGCCGGGGTCCAGCCCGACACGTCCCGGAGGACGAAAGCGGCCCGCTGCCGAGGCGGCAGATGCATGAGGGCGGCGATGAGGGCCAGCTCGACGATCTCGGCACCGGCCTGATCCGCCTGCGGATCGCCGTCGAGCAGGGTGTCGGGATACGGCCCGATCTCGGTGCACCACTCCAGCGCGTCACCGGCCGGCTGCGTACGCCGCTCGGCCGCCTTGCGGCTGTCGAGGAACACATTGGTCGCGATCCGGTAGAGCCAGGTCCGGACGGACGCGCGACCCTCGAAGGCGTCCCGCGCCTTCCACGCTCGCAGGAACGTCTCCTGCACGAGGTCGTCCGCGTCGGCCACGTTCCCCGCGAGGCGATAGCAGTGCGCGTGCAGCTCACGGCGGTGATCGTCGTACGCGCCCGTCAGCCAGTCGCCGGAGCCGGTCATCGTTCCACGGTAGCGGTCGGCCGACCTCGATCCATGACAGTCCGATGACGGTTGCCGTCGTGTGTCGTCAGTACTCGGGACAGACCCACTTGAGGAGGAACGATGACCGCACTGCCCGAGATCGTCGACCGCGAGATCTGGCTGGAACAGCGCGCCGAGCTGCTCGTCCGGGAGAAGGCGCACACCCGGGCCGGTTCGGCGCTCGCGGCCGCCCGGCGACGGCTGCCGATGACCGAGGTGGACGGGACCGTCGAGCTGACCGGCGTACGCGGGCCGACCCGGGTGCTGGACATGTTCGAGGGGCGTGATCAGCTCCTCGTCTGCAAGCACATGTGGAGTCTCGGCCGGCCGTTCGAGGACCAGTGCCGGGGCTGCACCGCGACCGTGTGGAACTTCCAGGACGCGACCTATCTGGAGGCGCGCGGAGTCACCTTCGCCGTCTGGTGCCAGGGCCCGTACGCCGAGTTCGCGCCGTTCCGGGAGTTCATGGGGTACCAGGCGCCCTGGTATTCGGTGCACGGCGTCGACGCGCCCGGCATCTCCGACGGCTGGATCACCTGCTACCTGCGGGTGGGCGATCGGGTCTTCCAGACCTACGAGACCGACGGGCGCGGGGTCGAGGCGATGATGCCGGCGCTGCAACTGCTCGACCTGACGGTGTACGGGCGGCAGGAGGATTGGGAGGACTCCCCCGAGGGCTGGCCGCAGGACCCGGCCCAGAGCTGGTTCCGGCGGGACGGCCGCCCGATCCCCCAATGGAAGGTGCTTAAACCCGTCGTGGAGGAAGCCTCACCGGTAGACTTTGTGCGTTAAGTTGACTTGTTCCAGTTAAATCCGTTTCATGCGGTGATCCGCCACCTCGGAGGAAGCAATGAGCGACACCCACGGCAGCGAGAGCGAGAACCCGGCCATCGACTCGCCTACGCCGAAGACCGGCGGCCGTCCGCGTACCAACCGGGACTGGTGGCCCAACCAGCTCGACCTCTCGGTGCTGCACGCCAACTCGTCCAAGAGCAACCCGCTGGGGACGGACTTCAGCTACGCCCAGGAGTTCGCCAAGCTCGACGTCGAGGCGCTCAAGCGGGACATCACCGCGGTCCTCACCACCTCGCAGGACTGGTGGCCGGCCGACTTCGGCCACTACGGCGGCCTCATGATCCGGATGAGCTGGCACGCTGCGGGCACCTACCGCATCCAGGACGGGCGCGGCGGCGCGGGCGAGGGCGGCCAGCGGTTCGCCCCGCTCAACAGCTGGCCGGACAACGCCAACCTCGACAAGGCCCGGCGGCTGCTGTGGCCGGTCAAGCAGAAGTACGGCCAGCAGATCTCCTGGGCCGACCTGCTCGTGCTCGCGGGCAACGTCGCCCTGGAGTCGATGGGCTTCCAGACGTTCGGCTTCGGCTTCGGCCGCGAGGACGTCTGGGAGCCCGAGGAGATCTTCTGGGGACCTGAGGACGCCTGGCTGGGCGACGAGCGCTACGTCTCCGAGAAGGAGATGATCGGCGGAGTCGGCGCGACCGAGATGGGCCTCATCTACGTCAATCCCGAAGGCCCGCAGGGCAACGGGGACCCGGCCGCGGCCGCGCCGTTCATCCGCGAGACGTTCCGCCGCATGGCGATGAACGACGAGGAGACCGTCGCGCTCATCGCCGGCGGGCACACCTTCGGCAAGACGCACGGCGCCGGGGTCGCGGCCGACCACGTCGGCCCGGAGCCCGAAGCCGCTCCACTGACGGCGCAGGGACTCGGCTGGCTGAGCACCAACGGCACGGGCAAAGGCGCCGACACGATCACCAGCGGGCTGGAGGTGACCTGGTCGGACCGGCCGACGCAGTGGAGCAACCGGTTCTTCGAGATCCTCTTCGGGTACGAGTGGGAGCCGTCCACGAGTCCCGGCGGGGCCAAGCAGTGGGTGGCCAAGACCACCGACGCGATCGTTCCCGACGCGTACGACCCGGCGAAGAAGCACCTGCCGACGATGCTCACCACCGACCTGTCGCTGCGCTACGACCCGGCGTACGAGCAGATCTCCCGCCGGTTCCTCGCGAACCCCGACGAGTTCGCGCTGGCCTTCGCCAAGGCCTGGTACAAGCTGCTGCACCGGGACATGGGGCCGGTCAGCCGCTTCCTCGGACCGTGGGTGGCCGAGGCGCAGCTGTGGCAGGACCCGGTGCCGGCGGCCGACCAGCAGCTCGTCGGCGACGCCGACATCACCGCTCTGAAGGCGAAGGTGCTGGAGTCCGGGCTGTCCACAGCGCAGCTGATCTCGACCGCGTGGGCAGCCGCCGCGAGCTTCCGGTCCACCGACAAGCGCGGCGGCGCCAACGGCGGCCGGCTCCGCCTCGACCCGCAGCGCGGCTGGGAGGTCAACCAGCCGGCCCAGCTGGCGACCGTCCTGTCCACTCTGGAGGGCATCCAGCAGGAGTTCAACCAGGCGGGCGGCGTGCGGATCTCGCTCGCCGACCTGATCGTGCTGGCCGGTACGGCGGCTGTCGAGAAGGCCGCCAAGGACGCCGGAGTTCCGGTGACCGTGCCGTTCCGGCCGGGGCGTACCGACGCGACGCAGGAGCAGACCGACGTCGAGTCGTTCTCGGTCCTCGAACCGCGGGCCGACGGATTCCGCAACTACCTGCGGCCGGGCGAGAAGACCATGCCCGAGGTGCTGCTGATCGACCGGGCCTTCATGCTCGGCCTGACCGCGCCCGAGATGACCGTCCTCGTCGGCGGCCTGCGCGCGCTCGGGAACAACGTCGGCGGCAGCACGCACGGCGTCCTGACCGACCGGCCCGGCGTGCTCACCAACGACTTCTTCGTCAACCTGCTCTCGCCGGGGACGAAGTGGCAGGCGTCGGCCTCCGACGACCAGGTCTACGAGATCCAGGACGTGGGCACCGGCCAGGTGAAATGGACCGCCACCGCGGTCGACCTGATCTTCGGCTCCAACTCGCAGCTGCGGGCGCTCGCCGAGGTGTACGCCAGCGAGGACGCGCGCGAGAAGTTCGTCCGCGACTTCGTGGCGGCCTGGACGAAGGTCATGGAACTCGACCGCTTCGACCTCGCCTGACCCGGCTTCACGGCCGGACCGCCGCGCGGCCGGACCGCCGCGCGGCCGGACCGCCTCGCCGCCGGACCGCCTCGCCGCCGGACCGCCTCGCGGCCGGACCGCTTTGGCGCTGGATCAGGGTTCCAAGTCGAATCATGCGCCAAGATTCAGATCG